>JADZAK010000115.1 GCA_020852595.1 Rhodospirillaceae bacterium | reverse complement strand
GAGCCGCCGTTGACGATCGGTAGCCGGGCAAGAGAGATCTGAAGACGGGCCTTAGCAAGTGCCTCTATCGTTAAACGATTCATCGCCGTATGGAGTTAAGGCGCGAAGATGAATGCCACGCGTCAGACTGCATGCTGGTTGCGGTGGCCGCTGAAAGGTTGCTTGCAAAGAGGTTGGCAATGACGAAGACACGCATTCATCCCGAGACTGGTAAGATACTGCGGCGTGGCGTGCGTTCGCAGGCGGTGACATTCGGCTCGATGATGCGTGTGATCGAGGTGCCCGGCTGGTATCCCGACGACGATAGCGACTCCGTTCATTCCGGTGCCGACCTGGTCGAATCCGACCGCGTGTTTCAGGAACTGAAGGCCGCTTACGCCGCCCATGTTCGCAAAGTCCGCAAGCGCCTCAAGCTGACTCAGGAGGAGGCGGGCAAGCTGATCGGCGGCGGTCGTCGTGCGTTCCAGAAATATGAAAGCGGGGTCATGCCGCCGAGCGACGCAGCCGTTGGCCTCATCGAGATCCTCCATCGGCATCCGGAGGAAGTTGAGTTCCTCAAGTCCATTCGGTCCGCAGCTTAGGCATCGCCCTCGTCACACGGTGCTCCGCGATTAGGTCGGGGAATTGCAGCGAGCTCGCCCACCGCGGCGTTCACTCCTCGGGCGGCCGGTCATAGAAATCCACCCGCATCTTCATGGGGCCGAGCGGCTCGACAAAATGCGGTTGCTGCGGACGCAGCACTCCCGCTTTGTCCGAATCAAGGACGACCTCCGACGGCGGCTCGAGATAAGTGAGTTTCACTTGTCCCTCCAGCACGCGGATCATTCCCCAGATCCCCGCCTTGGTGTTGTGCCGCGACCGCAAGGCGGCGGGCAACGTCGTCTCGTTGAAGACCGGCGTTGAACGATAGGGCTTGAGCGTCATGTCAGATCTCCGGCGTATCGGGTTGGGGCGGTTCGCGGAAGCGGAAGAACAGGGCGAGTTTCAGGCTCTCGGCGATGCGTTGCGCCTTGGCCTGGAGCGCGGCCGCGGCCGGCGGCGGCATCATCTCGGTGGTGGTGCGCGCCCATAGCGCCAGCCATCGGTCGAACAATTCGGGCGTGATCCGACTCCTGTGTTTGAGATGCGCCATCATCGGATTGCCCTTGTAGCGCCCGCTGGTCAGCATCACCGACGACCAGAAGGCGCTCAGCGTCGCCAGATGCTCGGGCCAGTCGTGAACCGCGTCGTTGAAGATGGGACCAAGCTCCGCATCCTTGCGGACCCGGGCATAGAAGGCGGTCACGAGCCGTTCCAGGCCGGCTTCATCGATGTTCGCGTCAAGGGTCAGGGTCACGATCCGCGCTCTCCTCGTTCATGATCGCCGGCGCGCCCGGACGGGATCAGGCCGGGCCAGTAATGGGCGTCGCCGCCCGGGCGCGCGCCGAAGATCGCCTGTCCCACGCGCACGACGGTCGCGCCTTCTTGGACGGCGATCTCGAAATCTCCCGACATGCCCATCGAAAGTCCGGTAAGGCGCGGATCGACTGCGGCCGCCCGGTCACGCAGCGCGCGCAACGCCTGGAAGCAATGCCGCACGCGGCCGGCCTCCGCACTGAACACCGCCAGCGTCATCAGACCGCGCGGCCTGAGCCGCGGATAGGCGCCAAGACGTTCGACAAAGGGGATCAGATCGTCCGGGTGCAGGCCGAACTTGCTGGGCTCTCCCGATGTGTTGACCTGCACGAACACGTCGAGGTGGCGTCCCTCCGCCTCGAGGCGGCGGTTGAGCGCGCCGGCCAGTTTTACGCTGTCCAGGGCATGAAACTCGGACGCGAAACGAACCAGATATTTGGCCTTGTTGGTCTGAAGATGGCCGACGATGTTCCACCGTATCGGCAGATCGTCCAACGCGGCGTGTTTGTCCCGGGCCTCCTGCAGCTTGTTCTCGCCGACATCGGAAAGGCCGGCGGCGTGGGCCAACCTGAGGATATGCGCGGGAACCGTCTTGGTGACGGTCATCAGGCGGACGTCGCTGACGGACCTGCCGCTTCGCGCGCAGGCGGCGGCGATGCGCGCGCGGACGGCCGCGAGATTATGGGCGACGGTTTGCGCGGGCGACGATCCGAAGCGCGCGATGTCCGCCGGCGACACCGCCGCCTCTTTGTCCATTCCCGCCAAACTTCCGATAACGTGGCTTCCGATAACGTTCACGACGCCGTTGATCCTTGTGGGAATCCATTATACATAGGAGTCCTATTATTACCAGGGCTCCTCATGACGGCGAACGCCAACATCGCGACGGGACTGGCCAAGCTCGGTATGGTTCTGCGTTCGGAAGCCTGGCGGCGGGCGGAGGCCACGGGACTGAGCCCGACCCAGGCCCAGATTCTCGTGCAACTGGTCCAGCGCGGCCCGGCGCGGGTGGGCGCGGTCGCCGACGCGATCGCGGTGACACAGCCGACGGCAAGCGACGCAACGGCGGCGCTGGTGCGCAAAGGGTATGTTAAGCGCCGTCCCGATCCGGAGGATGCGCGCGCCGCGCAATTGCACGTCACCAGGACGGGACGGCGCCTCGCACAGGACCTTGCGGTCTGGCCCGATGCGCTGCTGGGCGCCATCGCCGCGCTCGATCCCCTCGAGGAAGCGGCCTTCGCCAAAGGCCTGGTCAAGATGATCCGCGCCCTGCAGGAACGCGGCGCCATCCCGGTGCAGCGCATGTGCGTCTCGTGCCGGCATTTCCGTCCCAACGCCCATTCGGATGCGGCCCGGCCGCATCACTGCGCCTTCGTGGACGCCGCTTTCGGGGACGCCGCCTTGCGGCTCGATTGCGGCGAACACGTTGCGGCCGATGCTTCGCTCCAGCTCGAAAGCTGGACTCGTTTCAAGGAAGCGGCGGCCTGAGAGCAAGCGCCTCGCCCGCGGCAACGGACGAGGCGCTCTTTTTTGTTCACCCTCAGCAAAGAAAGCGAACATCCGATTATGACCCAGAAAGCGACTTTCTACCACGCCGGATGCCCGGTCTGCGTCAGCGCCGAACAGGGACTGGCTCACGCCCTCAATCCCGCCGCCTACAATGTCGAGATCGTGCATCTCGGCGAGACGCCCAAGCGGATCGCCGAAGCGGAAGCGGCCGGCGTCAAATCGGTCCCGGCGCTCGTTATCGCAGGCCGGCCCTATCACATCAACTTCGGCGCCTCGCTCGCCGACGTGAAGGGAGCGGCCTGACGGTCGGCCCGGCGGCGCGCGCGCCGTCGCCGGGCGATCGCCTTCCGGTCAAGCTCCCGAGGACGTATCCGAGGACGTATCATGATCCAGACCAAACCGGCTCCGCCGATCGCGGCGAGCCGATGGTTCAATACCGATGAACCGTTGACCCTCGAGGCCCTGCGCGGCCGCGTGGTCGTCATCGAGGCCTTTCAGATGCTCTGTCCAGGCTGTGTCAGTCATGGCTTGCCTCAGGCGGGCCGCGTGTTCGAGACGTTCGGCCGCGACGATGTTGCGGTCATGGGGCTGCACTGCGTCTTCGAGCATCACGACGCTCAGACGCCGACCTCGCTCGAAGCGTTCCTGCACGAATATCGCATCGGTTTTCCGGTGGGCGTCGACGCGCGGGATCCCGGCGTCGCCTTGCCGCGGACGATGGCCGCCTACGCGATGCAGGGAACGCCGACTCTTATCCTGATCGACCGCAAGGGCCACCGCCGCGCGCAGCATTTTGGATCCGTCCCGGATCTTAGACTCGGCGCGGAAATCATGGGCCTCATCGGTGAAGCGCCGGAGCGCTAGACAGGATGCGCCGCGCCCGCGGCCGATGTCTTGGCATCGCTGCCGAGCAGTCGCGTGAGCGCGCCGCGGTTGTGCACGAGGTCTGCGACCGTATAACCGTCAAGCACGGCCAGGAAGGCTTTCAGAGCGTCGCTGATCGCGCGCTTCAACTTGCAGGCGGCGGTGAGCGCGCACGCGGCCCCACTCTCAAAGCATGAGACGAGCGCAAGATCCGGTTCGGTGGTGCGCACGACATCCCCGATCACGATATCCTGCGGCTTTTTGGCGAGCCGGAGTCCCCCGTGCTGTCCGCGCACGGTTTCCACGTACCCTGCGACTCCGAGTTGGTGCACGACCTTCATGAGGTGATTGCGGGAAATGCGATGAACCGTCGAGATCTCGGAAATGGTCGATAGCCGGTCCTGATGCATGGCGACATACATCAAGACTCGCAGAGCATAGTCGGTGTGGACGGTGAGGCGCATGCAGAGCCATTAAAGGTGATATCGACCCATTTATGATATCAATTTTCATCGCGCAACACTATGCGCGGTGCATGAAACGCGCCGCGCGCCCGGGATATTGAATCTCGGCCTGCCGCCGGACGTGGAACCCTCTCCTCTTTTTTTGACTAAAAGATGTATTTTATATATTGCTTTCCCGTAAGCCGGCCGATAAGATGTATAAATAATACATCTTTGGAGGGCTGCGATGGTGGAAGTTTCTCGACGTTCGGCGCTTTTATCCAGCTTGGGGGCCGCGGCGACGCCGGTCCTCGCAAGCGCCGCGGCGGCGCCTGCGCGAGCGGCCTCCGCCGCGCGCGGGAAGCGTCAATCCCATAAGTTCGAAATGAACATCGAGGACACGCGTATCACGCTGGTCGAGCAGCAGAAATTCCACACTTTTGCGTTCAGCGGCCAGGTTCCGGGGCCGCTCTTTCATGTGCGCGAAGGCGACGAAGTCGAGGTGCTGGTCAACAATCTGACCACCCTCCCGCACTCCATCCACTGGCACGGCATCCTTCAACGCGGCACATGGGAAATGGACGGCGTGCCCGACATGACCCAGCGCGGCATCCAGCCGGGCGAGAGCTTCACTTACAAGTTCATCGCCGATCCCCCCGGCACCATGTGGTACCACTGCCACGTCAACGTGAATGAGCATGTCGCCACACGCGGCATGTGGGGTCCCTTCATCGTCGAACCGCTCCGGCCCCTGCCTCTCGAGAAAGAGGTCACCGGCGATTACATCCTGATGTTTTCGGAATGGGCCTCGGCCTGGGCTTCCAAGCCGGGCCAGGGCGGCGTGCCGGGCGACGTGTTCGACTACTTCACGATCAACGGAAAATCGTTCCCCGAAACGCAGCCGATCCGCGTCAAGGAAGGTGATGTCATCCGTCTGCGTCTGTACGGCGCCGGCGGCGGTTTCCACTCCATCCACGTCCATGGCCACGTCTTCCAGATCGCGTACAAGGACGGCCACCCATTGCCCGCGCCGATAAACGCCGACACCGTGCTCGTGGGCCCCGGCGAGCGTTATGACATTATCATCCGTTGCGACAATCCCGGCCGCTGGATGATCCACGACCATATCGACCATCACACGATGAACGGTCACACGCCGCACGGCGGCGTCATGACCGTCATCGAATACGAGGGTGTTCCGCGCGACCAGCCCTACTACCACTTGGCTCACGCCCAATTCGTACCCGACTTCTTCTACGAAGAAAGCATGCGCAAGCCGCTCGGGGTGCATCAGAACCCGCGCTTCAAAGGCGAGCCCATCGGCTAGTCGAGAATAAAGTCTAGCGGAGAATAAAAATGAAATTTATCGCCTTCCTCCTCGCGGCGTTGGTCGCGGGCCCGGCGGCGGCCGCTGACGCCGATCTTCAGCGTCAATGCGGCGAATGCCACGCCTTCGAAAAGCCCGCCGACGCGACTCTCGACCGGCTATGGACACGCAAAGGTCCGGACCTCTGGTATGCCGGCGCGAAATTCAATCGCGCGTGGCTGGTCAAATGGCTCCAGAAACCGACGGCCATCCGGGCCGGAGGCGTCATGTGGTTCAAGCATGCCAAGCCTGGCGAGCCGCGTGACACCATCGATCCGGCGGGCATCGCGCCGCATCCCTCCGTCGACGCGGCCGCCGCCGACAAGCTCGCCGACGCCTTGATGACGTTGACCGGCGGCGGGATCGTCGATGCCGCCGCGTTCAAGCCGGAGGGCGCGAACCTGTCCATGGGCAAGCTGGCCTTCGGGAAGCTGCGCGGGTGCACCGCGTGCCACCAGGAGAAACCCGGCACCGGCGGTGTGAGCGCGCCGGAACTCTACGACGCCGGCGAGCGCCTGCAACCCGGTTACGTCCTTGCCTACACAAAAAATCCACAAGCCTTCGATCCGCACATCTGGATGCCGCGGCTTGAGCTCACGGACGTCGACCTGCAGCGCATCACCGCCTACGTCGCGTCCCTGAAAGCCGGAGAATAAATATGAACGGATTCATGATCGCCGTCGGCGCTTTGGCGGGTTTCCTCCTGCTGGGGCAGGGCGCCTCCGCCGCCGACGCCAAGATCGACCATGCCTCGCGGCTGTACGACACCTATTGCGCCCAATGCCATGGCGTCAGCCGCAACGGCAAAGGCGTGAACACTGTCGGCCTGTCGGTGCAGCCGCGTGATCATAGCGACACCGCGGCCATGGCCTCGCTGCCGCGCGATCAAATGGTACGCGCGATCCGCGAGGGCGGCGCCGCGGTCAACAAATCGGCCTTGATGCCGTCCTGGGCGTCGGTCCTCACCGACGCCGAGATCGAGCAGATGGCCGATTACCTTCTTTATGTGTGTAAGTGCGGAAAACCCTAACAGGAGAATATGCTGTGAATGCGTTCAAAATGAAACGCGCGTTGCTGATGGCGGCGTCGGCCCTGGCCATGATGACCATACCGGGGATCGCGGCGGCGAAGGACATCACCCTGCGGCTGACCGCCAAGGAAGTGGCCTTGCCGATCGACAATAAGGGCACCACGCAGGTCTCCTGGACCTACGAAGGGCAGGTGCCGGGACCGGTGTTGCGCGTCACCGAAGGCGACCGCGTCACGATCGTCCTGACCAACGACAAGGCCAACAAGAATTCACACTCGATCGATCTGCACGCGGCGCGGGTCGACGTCATCAGCGACTTCGAATCGGTCAAGCCGGGCGAAACAAAGACCTTCAGCTTTGTCACCACGTTCCCGGGCGCTTTCTACTATCACTGCGGATCGGACCCGATGTACCAGCACATCGCCCGCGGCATGTTCGGGATCATCCTGGTCGACCCGAAAGATGCCGACACGCGGCCTAAGCCGGACCGCGAGTATGTGCTCATTCAATCCGAGGTCTACAACAATCCCGACGACACGCACTCGATCATGAAGAACGACTGGAAGCACGTTGTCTTCAACGGCGTCGCCTTCAAGTACGACCCCGTGCACGATCCGGCGGCCACCAAGACACTGGTCGCCAAGCCGGGTGAGCGCGTCAGGGTGTACTTCGTGAACGCCGGACCCAATGAGATCTCGTCGTTCCACCCCATCGCCGGAATCTGGGATTCCGTTTACCTGAGCGGCAACCCAAAGAACAAGATGGTCGGCCTGCAGAGCTTCCTCGTGGGTCCGGGCGATGGGGCCACGTTCGACCTCATCTCGCCGAAGGCGGGCGCCAACGTGATCGTCGACCACATCATGCCGCACGCCCACAGCGGCGCTATGGCGGTCGTCATGTTCTCGGATGACGCGGATCCCAAGATGGGCCGGGGCGACAACATCCTCGTTCGTTAAGAGGAGAGGGTTTTCCCGGTACGAGCTGCGACGGTCCCCGCCGTCGCAGCTCGGCTCCTCAATCGGGCCGAATCATGAATTCGCGCGTCATACGGGTCTTCGCGACCGGCTCTTTTACTCTCGGTCTGCTTGGCGGCGGCCTGCTTGACGGCG
>JADZAK010000114.1 GCA_020852595.1 Rhodospirillaceae bacterium | reverse complement strand
GCGGCCATGCGCGGTTGGGCCGAAAAATCAAGCTTCCATGCGGCTTTTACGTCCGCGGGCGAGGCGAAAATCCCGGCGCCCAAACCGGCCAGAAAGGCCGCGCCCAGCACGGTCGTCTCGCCGTAGACAGGGCGTTCCACAGTCAGCCCCGTCACGTCCGCCAGCATTTGCATCAGCCATTTGTTGGCCACCATGCCGCCGTCGACCCGCAAGGCCGGCGGCGCGCCGATCCCGTCCTGTTGCAGCGCGGAAAGAAGGTCGTTGGTTTGAAAACAAACCGACTCCAGCGCCGCCCGGACGATCTGCGCGCGCCCCGAGTCGCGCGTGAGGCCCAGAATCGCACCGCGTGCGTTCGGGTCCCAATAGGGCGCGCCGAGGCCGGTGAACGCCGGCACGAAGTACACGTTGCCCGGCGCCGCGCCGTCCAAACGCGCGGCGAGCGTCTCGCTTTCCGCCGCACTCTCGATCATATGCACGCCGTCGCGCAGCCACTGGATCACGGTGCCCGCGTTGAAGATGCTGCCCTCGAGCGCATAGGTCGTCGCGCCCTTCAGACGGTACGCGATGGTCGTGAGCATCCGGTTCTTCGACACGAGCGCCTGCGATCCCGTGTTCGCCAGCACAAAGCATCCTGTGCCGTAGGTGCTCTTCACGCTGCCGGGCTCGAAGCAGGCTTGTCCCACCAGCGCGCCTTGCTGATCGCCGACAACGGCGGTGATCGGGATCGCGCGGCCGAACAGCGCGGGGTCTGTCTCGCCGTAAGCCGCGGCGGTGTCGCGCACGTCCGGCAACATCTGTCTGGGCACATTGAACAGCGCCAGCAGTTCCTCGTCCCACACGCCGCGATGAATATCGAACAGCATCGTGCGTGAGGCGTTGGTCGCGTCGCTGGCATGCGTGCGCCCGCCCGTCAGGCGCCACAGCAGGAAGGTGTCGATGGTGCCGAAGGCGAGATGGCCGGCCGCGGCGGCCGCGCGCACCTCGGCGCTCCGATCGAGGATCCACTCGACTTTCGTCGCCGAGAAATAAGAGTCGATCAGAAGACCGGTCTTCTTCTGGATCAGCGGCGTCTTGCCGGCGGCGCGCAATTCGTCGCAGCGCGCAGCGCCCCGCCGGTCCTGCCACACGATGGCGTTGCCGACGGCTTTATGGGTGCGCTTGTCCCAGACGACGGTGGTCTCGCGCTGGTTGGTGATGCCGATGGCGGCGATGGTGGAAACGCCGCCGGCGGCTTCGATCGCCGCGCGGCAGACGTCAACGGCGGTCTGCCAGATGTCTTCCGGATCGTGCTCGACCCAGCCGTCGTTTGGGAAAATCTGCCGGAACGGCTTTTGCGCCGTCGCCAGCGCGGCGCCCCTGGCGTCGAACACAACCGCGCGTGTCGAGGTCGTGCCCTGATCGATCGAAAGGATATGCGGCCCAGCCATGGGCCGCAGTTTAGGCACAGCGCGAGGTTTTACGCGACCTCGTTAATTCCAGAATCGTCATTCCCGCCGAGGATCGAGCTCCAGTCATAGGGCTCTTCGGCGATGTTGAAGTTCTGCGCCCACGCCGGATCGGCCGCGCGGCGGTCGCTGGTGTTCTGGATCTGCTTCTCCGCGCGCTGCAAGTTGCGCTCGGTGACGATCGCCATCCGTCCCGCGCCATGTTCCTTGTAAACCGCGAGAGCCAGGCGGAAAGCCTCGCCCGAAGCGCGCATGTATTCCCATTCGCCGGTGTGCTTGGCCAAGAGGAACAGCGCCGAGCCCAGCGTGTTCTGGATCGAGGCCCACTGGAGCGGCGCGGTATCGGGTGTGCGTACCTGCAACGCGGACACGCAGGATTTCACGGCGTATTCGAGGATCGGAACGCTGCGGATATTGTCGCCGTACACCTGAAGGATCTGGGCGAGCGCGTTCGAGATTTCCGAGAAGCGGATCGGGTGCGTGTACTTGTTGAACACCTGGCGTGCCGCCTGGCAGGCGTGGATGGCTTCACGCAGGGCGTTGTCGTCGCCCATGACCATGTCGAGCTTGTACAGCACGCAGCCCAGGCGGTACTTCACCAGGCCCCAGTCGATGATCTGGCGGCGGCGCGAGATATGCATCAGCGCGCGGCGGTACGCGTCGGCAGCTTGTTCGAGCGAATCCGAATCGCCGCTGCGTTCGGCGATGATCTGCAGCGCGAGGCCCAGCTGCTGGAACAGTTGGCCGAGCAGCGGGCTCTGATCGCTGCCCAAAAGTTCGATGGCCATGCGCCAGGCTTCGGCGGCGCCGTGGTACCAGCTGCGGTCGCCTTCAAGCTGCGCGCAGACGGCGCAGACATTGCCGTAGCAGAACAGGATCGCGGCGCGTTCGGACGGTTCCATCGCGGCCGACGGTTCGGCGCCCATGGCGCGCGCGGCGACGGCGATGGCCGGCAAAGCGGAGCGCAGGATGCGGCCTTGCGAAAAGCTTCTGGGATCGATCGCGGCCATGGTCACGGCGCGGATCAGCGGCACCCAGTCGGTGTAGAAGTCCACGGGCACATGCAGCACGTTCAGCGCCGTGAAGCGGCCCGGACGTTCGCCGGGGCTCGACGCGGTGGCGGTGAAGTGCAGCTCGATGTTGCGGCCCGTCGGATCGATATTGCCCCAGATCAAGAGGTCGGCGTTCCGGTCGCTCATCCACGCACGGGCGTCGCGTGTCGCGCGCTTCATCAGCTCGTCGTTGGCGGTCGCTCCGGGCTCGGTGACGCCGGGCACGAAGCGGGTCAGGTCGCGGTCGATGACCACCGTGCGCACGCCCGGGATTCCATCCAGCGCCTGGATCAGGTTCTTGTGCTGCACGTCCTCGAAGTCGTCGCGCAGCTTGCCGACCATGACGAGGATGTCGCCCGGCGTCGGCGCCTTGGCGCGCTTGCCGGGGCGGCGTGTCGGATCTTTCACGACGGCGTCGAAAATCTTTTCAATGAACGTCGGCTTGCGGTCGCCGATCAGGTTCTGCGGCAGCGGCCGGCCGACACGTAACGGCGCCGGCGCCTGCAGCGGCTCGGGCTCGGCCACGGGCACCGGCAGGTTGGCGGCCGCGGAACGGTAAGCGGCGGCGCGAATCGGATCGACCTGATCCGGACCCTTCATGCGCCGGGCCAGCTTGGTCATCACCTTCAGCGCCGTGTCCGGATCGGTCTCCATCTGGCGCAGGAATTCGTCGCGGGGGATCGCGCGCACGGTCACGGACCCGCGGGCGCGCGCGGTCGCGGTGCGCGGCGCGTTGTCCAGGATGCCGAGTTCGCCGAAAAGCTCACCGGCTTTCAGACGCGCCATCACGGTCAGGCCGTCGGGCCCGTCCTTGATCAGTTCGACCGCGCCTTCCAGGACCTCGAAGGCCCAGGCGCTCTCGTCGCCCTGCCGGTAGATCGACTCGCCGTCGCGAAAAGCTTTGGTGATTGTTCTCAAAGCGTCTGTCCCACTCGCTAGACCCTCCGTTCTGGACGGGTCTGTGATGGGCGCACTTTGCCGGGGGGACCTTTAATAAACGTTAAGTTGCGGGCGGTTGTGACCATGCCCCGGCGAGGGCTTAGCCACAAATAATGATGTATATACGTCGTTAATCGTGAAAAACCGCCGTCGCGCCGGTCAAAAGGCCCAAAAGCTGCCCGGTTCTCCCTGTTCCCAGACGCTGTGCGGCCTCGGCCTGGGCGGCGCGCCACAAGGGGCCCGCATCCCGGAAGGCCAGCGCGCCGTCGTCGGTCAGCGCGATCCGTCCCGGGCGCCGGCCCGCGCCCGGCGAAACCTCAATCAAACCCCTTTGTTCCAAAGGCTTAAGGGTGCGGTTCAAGCTGGTGCGATCCAGCGCCAGGATCTCCCGCAGCACCGGGATCGCCAGGGGCGAAAGGGCGGCGGCGGCTGCCAGGATGGTGAACTGGCCGGTGGTCAGTCCGGCGCCGGCGAGGGCGGCGTCATAACGGCGCGCCATGGCCCGCGCGGCGCGGCGGATATTGTGGCACACACACACCTCCAGAACCGCCTTGGGGTCCAGATCGTCGGCCGAAACGCCACGAGATACAGGGTTCATGTTCATAACGATGTATATACATCGTTATATCCCGGCATCATAGCCGGCGCGGTCCGTTACGGGCCCTTTTCGGGCTCTTGTTTGATGGCGCCCTGATACAGGCGCGCGGTCTTGCCCGCGAAGGTCGCCAGCACGAAGCGGTTGCCGTTTTCATCGCGGCCGAAATCCAGCGCGACGGCGTTCTTTTCCAAGGCGGAGATGATCTCGCTTTCCGCGCATCCAAAGGCCTTGCCGAGCGACGCCACAAGCGCGGCGATTTCGCTATACATCTCGCGATTTTCTGGAGGCTTCGGGGGCGGATCGTGCGGCATGGCGAGGCTTCTAACCCTCTTCGCGGGCGTGAGGAAGGCGTCTCCCGCTTTTTTAATGTGCTCGTTTGCCTCGCCGCGACTCCGCGTGGCAAGCTCTTGCCTCGAAGCGATGGGGTTCTTTCGATGATGAAGCGGCTTGTTCTTGTTCTCGCTCTTTTATGCGCGCCGTTCTGCGCGCCCGCCCACGCCAAGGACATCGCCGGCACCGCGCTCGACGCGGGCACCTTCACCATCTTCCTCGCCGCCGTGAAAGCGGCGAACCTCGGTGAGCTTCTCGCAAGCGAGGGCCCGCTCACCCTCTTCGCACCCACCGACGACGCTTTTGCGAAACTCCCGCGCGGCGCCATCCAGGACATGCTGCGTCCCGAGAACCGTGAAAAAACCCGCGCGCTGCTCATGCATCACATCGTCGCCGGCCGCGTGGTGGCGCGCGACTTCCTCGGCAAGCGCATGGAAGCGGCGACCGCCGATGGGGCCCTGGTGCTGATCGATGCGACCAAAGTCGTGATGGTCGACGGCGCGCGCCTCATCAAGGCCGACGTCGCCGCCGATAACGGCATCATCCACATCATCGACACCGTTCTCATGCCGAAAAAGTGACCCCTTTTGGCCGCATCCTCGATCAAGTTTGTCTCTTACGAATATAATCACGGGCCCAGCTTCGGGGCCGTGGTCGGCAACGACATCGTCGACCTTTCCGACGCCGGCCCCTCGCTGCGCGCCGTGCTCGCCGGCGGCCCGGTCACCAATCTCGAGGCGGTGGTGGCGTGCCGCAAACCGACTGTCGCGCTCGATCATGTGGTGCTGCTGCAGGTCGTGCCGGACGCGGGGCGCATCATCTGTGTCGGCAACAACTACCCCAAGGACAATAATCCGCCGGGGACCGATGCAAACGCGCCGCCGGTTTTATTCATGCGCACGCCGCAGTCGCTGGTCGGGCACCGTCAGTCCATCGTCTGCCCCAGCGCCTCGCGCGAATACGACTTCGAAGGCGAACTTGCCGTGGTCATCGGCAAGGGCGGCCGGCGCATCCCGCCGGAACGCTCGCTCAGCCACGTCGCGGGCTATACCTGTTTCCTCGACGGCTGCATGCGCGACTATCAGAAACATTCGCTCACCGCCGGAAAGAATTTCGATTCGTCCGGCGCCTGCGGACCGTGGCTCGTTCCGGCCGGGGCGATCGCCGACCCGCAGAACCTCATGCTCACCACGCGCCTCAACGGCGAAGTCATGCAGCAGTCCTCCACAAGCGCCATGCTGCGCTCCGTGGCCGCCATCATCTCCTACATCTCCATTTTCACCCATCTTGAAGCGGGCGACGTGATTGCTACCGGTTCGCCGGCGGGATCGGGCATCAACCGCATCCCGCCGCGCTGGCTGCATCCCGGCGACCGCATCGAAGTCGAGATCGAAGAGATCGGCGTGCTCGCCAATACCGTCATCTCCGAGCCGAACGTATAGGAGCAACGCCGATGTGGTCTTACTTCGCGCGAAGGCTCCTCATCGGCATCCCGACTCTTCTCGCCGTCGTGCTTTTCTGCTTCTTCCTGATGCGCCTCGCGCCGGGCGGGCCCTTCGACGGTGAAGCGCCGGTGCCGCCCGAGGTGCTCGCGAACCTGCGCGCGCGCTATCACCTGGACGATCCCTTGTGGCGACAGTTCTTCAGTTATCTCGGGAATCTGCTTCAGGGCGATTTTGGCCCGTCGTTCAAATATAAGGACTTCACGGTCACCGAGTTGATCGCGCAAGGCCTGCCCGTCAGCATCGAGAACGGCCTCTCGGCCATCATCCTCGCCATTCTCATCGGCTTGCCGCTCGGCATCACCGCCGCGCTGGCGCAGAACTCGGCGCGCGATTACGCCGTGTCGGGTCTCGCGATGGTCGGCATCGTCATTCCCACCTTCGTCACCGGCCAGCTTCTGATCCTCGCCTTCGGCGTCTGGCTCAAGGGCACACCCTTTCAGCTTCCTGCGGGCGGCTGGAACGACGGCGCATTCTTGAATCGCATCCTGCCCGTGACCGTGCTGGCGCTGCCCTTCGTCGCCTATATCGCGCGCATCTCGCGCGCCAGCATGATCGAGGCGCTGCGCACCAACTTCGTGCGCACGGCGCGGGCGAAAGGCTTGCCGTACCGCACGGTGGTTCTGCGCCACGCCATGAAGGCGGCGCTCACGCCGGTCATCACGTTCCTGGGGCCCGCCACCGCCTTCCTGCTCACCGGCTCCATGGTCATCGAGACCATTTTCCAGATCCCCGGCATCGGCCGCTACTTCGTGCAAGGCGCGCTCAACCGCGATTATACGCTGGTCATGGGTGTGACCATCGTCGGCGCCGCCTTTGTCATCGTCGCCAATCTCATTGTCGACATGCTTTACGCCGTGCTCGATCCGAAGGTGCGCTATGAGTAGGATCAACATGACCTCGGCGCACGCCGCCGCGCTCGACACCGCCGGCGACGTCGAAGGCCGCAGCCTGTGGCAGGACGCCTGGCGCCGCTTGAAGCGCAACCGCGCCGCGCTTGCCAGCATGATCATCCTTGGCGTCGTCGCGGCCGTCTGTCTGATCGGCCCCTATACCCTGCCGTGGCCGTACGACGCTATCGACTGGGACCATGTCGAAGCCATGCCGCCCAACATGGAGCTTGGCCACTATCTCGGAACCGATTCCGTGGGCCGCGATCTTCTCGCGCGCACCCTTGTGGGGGGAAGAGTCTCGCTCATGGTCGGCGTGCTCGCGACCATGGTCGCGCTGTTCATCGGCGTGACGGTGGGGGCCGTCGCGGGTTTTGTCGGCGGACGCGTCGACCAACTGCTCATGCGCCTCGTCGATCTGCTCTACTCCGTGCCGCTCACCTTCTTCGTGATCATCCTCATGGTCATGTTCGGGCGGAACTTCATTCTCATGTTCCTGGCCATCGGCGCGGTGGAATGGCTCACCATGGCGCGCATCGTGCGCGGCCAGACTCTCTCACTGAAATCCAAGGAATTCATCGAAGCCGCGCGCGCCTCGGGCGGCTCCACCGCCGGGATCATCCTGCGCCACGTCGTGCCCAATGTGCTGGGGGTGGTGATCGTCTATGTCACCCTCACCATTCCCCAGGTCATTTTGCTCGAAAGCTTCCTGTCCTTCCTCGGCCTCGGCGTACAGGAACCGTTCACCAGCTGGGGCGTACTCTTGAACGAAGGCGCGGCGGAATTGGAAGTGAACCCGCAGACTCTCATCGTGCCCGCGGTCTTCATGACCGCCACCTTGTTCTGCTTCAATTTCCTCGGCGACGGACTGCGCGACGCCCTCGACCCGAAGGACCGCTGAAATGACCCAGCGTATCCTCGACATCAGCGGGCTCAATGTGCGTTTTGCGACCGAAGACGGTGAAGTCGCCGCCGTCAGCGACGTCTCGCTCCATGTGAACAAGGGAGAGTGTCTGGGCATCGTCGGCGAGTCCGGGTGCGGCAAAAGCCAGACCTTCATGGCCGTCATGGGCCTGCTCGCCGCCAACGGCAAAACAACCGGATCGGCCCGCTTCGGCGGCATCGATCTCTTGAAAGCCGACGAGCGCACCCTCAACACCGTGCGCGGCAACCGCCTCGCCATGGTGTTCCAGGACCCGATGACCTCGCTCACCCCGCACATGCGCGTCGGCCGCCAGCTCACGGAAGTCTTGGAACGCCACCGCGGTATGGACGCGAAGGCCGCGCGCGCCGAAGCGATCGCGATGATGGCCCGCGTGCAGATCCCCGAACCCGAGCGCCGTTTCGCCATGCATCCGCATGAACTGTCCGGTGGATTGAGACAGCGCATCGTGCTCGCCATGGCGCTGCTCTGCGGGCCGGAACTCGTCATCGCCGACGAACCCACCACCGCGCTCGATGTGACGGTGCAGGCGCTCATCCTCGATCTCATGCGCGAGCTGAAGGAAAAACACGGCACCTCCTTCGTGCTCATCACCCACGATCTCGGCGTCGTCGCCGGCCTCGCTGATCGTGTGGCTGTGATGTACGCGGGCCGCGTGGTGGAGAGTGCCGGCGTGCGGGAGATTTTCGCCGCGCCGCGTCACCCTTACACAAAGGGCCTTCTTGCCTGCACGCCGCGCCTCACCGATGCGCCCACCGCCGTGCTGCCGACGATTCCGGGCCAGCCGCCCGATTTGCAGAAGCTGCCGCCCGGATGCAGTTTCCATCCGCGCTGTGCGGCGGTCTTCGATCGCTGCCGCGCCGAACGCCCCGCGCTTGCCGAAGGCGGCACACTCAACGCCTGCTTCTTGAACCATACGGTGGCGGCATGAGTGAAACCTTGCTCGATGTGAAGGACCTGAAAGTCCACTACCCGGTGCGCACCGGCGGCCTCGTCATCGGTACCTACACGCCGCTGAAAGCCCTCGACGGTGTAAGCTTTGAACTGAAAGCCGGTGAAACCTTGGGTGTCGTCGGCGAGTCCGGCTGCGGCAAGTCCACCCTGGGCCGCGCCGTGCTTCAGCTTCTGCCCGCCACCGGCGGCGCGGTCGCCTGGCTTGGGCGCGCGCTCAACGATCTCGATGCGAAGGCCTTGAAGGCCGAGCGCGAGCGCATGCAGATCGTGTTCCAGGATCCGCTCGCGTCCTTGGATCCGCGCATGACCGCCGGCGACATCATCGCCGAGCCTTTGCGCAATTATCGCCCCCACATGTCCAAGGCCGAGATGAAGGCCAAGGTGAAGGACATGATGGGACGCGTCGGCCTTCATTCAACAATGATCAACCGCTACCCGCACGAGTTCTCCGGCGGCCAGTGCCAGCGCATCGGCATCGCGCGGGCGATGATCCTGGATCCTAAACTTGTCGTCTGCGACGAACCGGTCAGCGCGCTCGATGTGTCGATCCGCGCGCAGGTCGTGAACCTGCTCATGGAGCTGCAACGCGCCATGAACCTGGCGATGATCTTCATCAGTCACGACCTGTCCATCGTGCGTCACATCTCGCACCGGGTCATGGTGCTCTATCTCGGCAAGACGATGGAGATCGCGCCGCGCGACGCGCTCTACGCGGCCCCGCGTCATCCTTACACCCAGGCGCTGCTCTCGGCCGTGCCTGTGCCCGATCCCACCATTGCCCGCGCCCGGCCGCGCCTGGCGCTCGCGGGTGAGCTCCCGTCGCCGCTAAACCCTCCATCGGGCTGCGTTTTTCGCACCCGCTGTCCGCGCGCGACGAAAGTCTGCGCCGAAGTTGAACCGACGCGCGCGCAGCCCGGCACCGGCCATGACGTCTGGTGTCATCACTGGCGTGAAAGCGGCCTGGAAACTAAAGTGGCCCCATGAAAACACTCCTCCGCACCGTCTCCGCCTTTGTCATCCTCACGATGGCCGGCTCGGCCTTCGCGCAGATCCCGAAACCGGAGGCCTCCGATCCGGAAGCCTTCACAGGACGCTCCGAACCCAAGAGCGGCACGGGCAAGGAATGGATGGTCGCGGCGGCGAATCCGCTCGCGGTTCAGGCGGGCGCCGACATCCTCGCGGCCGGCGGCTCGGCGCTCGACGCCGCCATCGCCGTGAACCTCGTGCTCAATCTGGTCGAACCGCAGTCCTCGGGCATCGGCGGCGGCGCTTTCATCGTGCACTGGGACGCCAAGGCTTCATCCTTGCGCACCTACGACGGCCGCGAAGAAGCGCCGAAAGCCGCCGCGGAAAACCGCTTCCTCACCAAGGACGGCAAACCGATGGGCCGCATGCAGGCCATCGTCGGCGGCAAGTCGGTCGGCGTTCCGGGCCTCGTGCGCGTCATGGAACTCGCGCACAAGAATCACGGCAAGCTGCCGTGGGCGCGGTTGTTCCAGCCCGCCATCGCCCTCGCGGAAAACGGTTTCGCGATCTCGCCGCGTCTCAATGCTCTGCTCGCCGGTGATCGCAACCTCGCGATGATCGAACCGGCGCGTTCCTTCTATTACGACGCGGGCGGCCAGGCAAAAGCCGCCGGCGTCATTCTCAAGAATCCCGCCTTCGCCGCCACCTTGCGCGAAATCGCCGCCAAGGGCGCGGACGCGTTCTATACCGGCGCCATCGCCGCCGACATTGTGCAGACCGTCGAGTCAGCGCCGCAGAATCCCGGCGATATGACCCTCGACGATCTGAAAGCCTATAAGGCCGTCGAACGCCCGCCGGTCTGCGGCGGTTATCGTACTTACAAAGTCTGCGGCATGGGCCCGCCGTCCTCGGGCGGCATCGGCGTCATCCAAAGCCTCGCGATCCTCGAGCCGCATAACCTGCGCGCCCTTGGGCCCAAGTCGCCGGTCTCCTATCACCTGATGGCTGAAGCGGGCCGTCTGTCCTTTGCGGATCGCGCCGTCTACATGGCGGACCCGGACTCAGTGCCGGTGCCCACCGAAGCCCTGATCGCGCCCGACTATCTCAAGGCCCGTGCCGCCCTGGTGAAGGAAGACCAGCGTCTGCCCGTCGCCGAAGCCGGCAAGGTCCCGGCCAAACATGCGTTCGTGACCGCGGACAGCCCGGAGCTTCCCTCCACCACGCACTTCTCCATTGTCGACCGCGACGGCAACGCGGTCGCCATGACCAGCACGATTGAAAGCGGCTTCGGCTCTCGTTTGATGACCAAGGGCGGTTTCATCCTCAACAACCAGCTCACCGACTTCTCCTACGAAGACGTGGCCGAGAAGCGCACGGTTGCCAATCGTGTCGCCGGCGAAAAGCGTCCGCGCAGCTCCATGACGCCGACCATCGTCTTCAACAAGGACGGCAAGCTCGAGATGGTGCTCGGCTCGCCGGGCGGTCCCGCCATCGTCGGCTTCGTGGTGAAGACCCTCGTCGCGATGATCGACTGGGATATGTCGCCGGCCAACGCCGCCGCGTCGCCCTTCGTGCTCGGCATGGGCAACAACGTCATCCTCGAAGAAGGCCTCGAACCCGTGAAAACCGATCTCGAGAAGCTCGGCCACACCGTGCGCGTCAACAATTCCGCCAGCGGCATCCACGCCATCCGCGTCACCAAGGACGGCCTCGTCGGCGGCGCCGACCCCCGCCGCGAAGGCGTTGTGATCGGGAAGTAGGCACCCCTGTGTCGCCCCGGCGAAGGCCGGGGTGACATCTGTAAAGCTCTACCGTCCCGCTTGTGTCAGCTCGACCATGTGGCCGTCGGGATCGTAGGCGTACAGGCGAACGCCGAGCGGCGCCGCGGTGAAGGCGTTCGGACCTTTTTCGATGCGCGCGCCGAGGCGGTCCAGCGCCGCGTAAGCCGTCTGCAAGTCGGGCACGATCACGCCGACGATCACATCGCCGGTGCCGAGGCCCATCAGGTTGCTGCGCGCGCTGGCCAGGGGCGGCCGGTCGTAGGACAGCAGCGCGATTTCCGCGGTCTGACCCTCGCCCTTCATGACCACAATCCGGCTGCGGGTAGCGTCGGCGGTCAGCGGCAGATCGTCCGCGCCGTGGATCTGCTGGGCGCCGGTCCGCGCTTCGTCGGAAATCTTCGACAGGCCCAGGCGCTCATAGAAGGTGATCGATTTCTCGATGTCGGACACGACCAGGGTGATCCGGGAGATCGTCGCCGCTTGGGCCGCGCCCGCCGAAAGGCCGGCGATAAGAACAAAGAAAAGGAAAATTGCACGCACGTTATGAACTCGCTGGTTAAAAGCGCGGCAAGTGTGGTCCGCGCGCGGCGTCCTGGCAAGAACCAGACGTCATATAATCCGCCTTACGCGCCCGCGGCGTCGAAGGGCGAGCGCTCCAGGAACACCAGGCATGAAACGACATATGTGGGCCGGCCGTCCTTTCCCAAAAGCGGGCATGTGCAATAGATGATGTCGCTGCTTTCGCGGTTGGCCCAGTCGATGCGCTCGCGTCCATAACGCAGGCACGGGCCGTCGAGGACGACGCTGTAAAAGCCGGGCCAGTCGATCCGGCTTGCGCGCGGCGTCATGGGTCCAAAGGTGGCGCCGGTCAGATCGCGCGGAAAATTGTCGGCAACGGCGGTCCCGCAATAAATGAACTTGAACGTCTCCGGCGCGACGCGCTCGGCCATCAGCAGGTGCGGGGCCACCTTGTAGATTTCCATGAAATCGAAGGATGCGCGGGCGGGCGGGGCGCCGGCGCCCAGCGCGCACCAGTAGTCGGCCAGAGTCCCGATCGTCGGATGGGTCACGGCCTCGACGTCCAGGACCTGGAGCGGGATTTGGTAATGCGGTGTCATTTGCCCCCAAACGCACATGGTGCGCCCGGGATAGGTGCGTCACAAGGCGACGCGCAGTTTGGCTTGGCCCGCACTCTCTCAACTGTCGGGCGCGCCGGCGCAAAATGCGGCCGCCACCGCCGGGGGAAATCGTCCCGGTCCCCCTCACGCGACGGGTAGGCATGGCGGACGATTATTGCTAAGAACCTCAACGACATCCCTTTGAGTCGATCGTACATATGAACTCCGCGCGCGACCGTTTTGTCGCCTTCGCCTTCTGTTGGGCCGACATCCTGATCGAGCTGGATCCGCAGCAGCGGATTTCCTTTGCTGTGGGTGCGACCAAGGCGCTGCTGGGCCTCGGCCCGGAAGGTCTGATCGGGCGCAATTTCATGGACGTCGTCGCGCCCAAGGACCGGGTGCTCGTCGACCAGCTTCTGCATATGACGGCCAAAAAAGGCCGTATCGACAACGTCAAAGTGAAGCTCCAGGGCGCCAGGGGCCTGACCCCGCCCTTGGGGTTTGCCGGTTATGTCATGCCGGATCTCAAGGACCACTTCTTCCTGGCCTTCCGCACCCAGGCCCATCTCACCGACAAGGGCGAAGCCGAACAGGGCGTCGCGCGCGACAAGGGCACCGGCCTTCTGTCGGGCGATTCCTTCTCGCAGCTCGCGGTCGAGAAACTAAAAGCCGCCGGCGCCAATGCCGAACTGACCCTCGTCAATTTGCCGGGCTTCGACGCCCTCGCCGGCAGCCTCACCGAGGAAGAGCGCGAACACCTGCTCACCACCGTCGGCACCACCCTGCGCGCCAATTCGCTCGGCGGGGATGCCGCCGGTGAAGTCGGCGAAGGCAAGTTCGGGATCGTCGCCGAAAAGGGCATGGACGTCGCCGCCCTCGAAGCCAAGCTGACCGAAGCCACCAAGGCGTTCGATCCGGCCGGCAAGGGCGTGGCCGCGCAGGCCGGCACGGTCGAAGTCGACATCGCGGGCGTGAACGAGGGCGATCTCGCCAAGGGCCTCGTTTACACCATCAATCATTTCAAGGAGCAGGTCGGCGATTCCTTCAACGTGAAGGACATCGCCGCCAACATGAACAAGCTGGTTCAGGACACCGTCGAGTCCCTGAACAAGTTCCGCAACCTCGTCGGCGGCAACGACTTCCAGGTCGCGTTCCATCCGATCTTCGACGCGCGCACCGGCGCCGTGCACCACTACGAAGCGCTCGTGCGCTTCAATGGGAAGTTCGAGGAAAGCCCGTACAAGTACATCACCTTCGCCGAAGAGACCGGCCTGATCACCGAGTTCGATATCGCCATGGCGCGCAAATGCGTCGACTGGCTGCGCAAGAATCGCGCCGACAAGGTCTCCATCGCCGTGAACATCTCCGGCATGTCCGTCGGCAACGATCAGTATTCGAAAGAACTCCATGCGATGCTCGACGCCGATACGTGGCTCAGCAATTTCCTGGTGTTCGAGATCACCGAATCCGCGCGCGTGGCCGATCTCGCGCAGGCCAACAATTTCGTCCAGGCCCTGCGCAAGAAAGGCTTCCACGTATGCCTCGACGACTTCGGCGCCGGGGCCGCCAGCTTCCAATATCTCTCGGTGCTTGAAGTCGACGTCGTGAAGCTCGACGGCAGCGCGGTGAAGAACGCGCAAACCGCGCCCAAGGGCCGCGCCTTCCTCAAAGCGCTCACCACCCTGTGCAAGACCATGGACGTCGAAACCATCGCCGAGATGGTCGACAGCAAGGAAGGCCTCGAATTCGTGCGCGACTGCGGCGTCGAATACGTGCAGGGCTTCCTGTTCGGCAAACCCGACGCCGATCCCTGGAGCTTCATCAAGAAGCTCGACCGCAAGCTGTTCGCTTAAGCCGCTCTCGCGCGGCGCAGATCGCGATGATCGAAGCTCGGATTTTCACGCTTTTTGCGCGTAAGCCTTGATCTTCTCCACCATCGACACCAGCCCGTTGCGGCGGCTGGGACTGAGGTGCCGATCGAGGCCAAGGCCTTGAAAAGCCGCCTCTGTATCGATGGCGCAGATCTCCGCGGACGTCTTTCCCGAGAACAGGACGCCGAGCACCGCGATCAGGCCTTTGACGATATGCGCGTCGCTGTCGGCGGCGAAGGCGAATCGGCTTTTGTCGTCCGCCGGATGTCCCGGCACCATCCACACCTGGCTCATGCAGCCGCGCACTTTGTTGGCCTCGGTCTTCAGGGCGTCGGGGAAAGGCGGCAGCTTGCGCCCCAGGTCGATCAGGTAGCGGTAGCGGTCTTCCCAGTCGTCAAATAAGGCAAAGTTCTCGGTGAGCGTGTCGAAGCTCATCTCGGGGGCAATCATGGTGACGGAAGATGCGTCGTTCATGCGGGTGTTAAGTTCATCAAGGCTACGTTTATCGCAAGATGTGGTTATAGTACACGTATGACGGGTTTGTACGTGGGGGCGGCATGCCTGACGGCCAGAGCGGCGTTCTGGAGAACTTGGACGGCGGCGTCAATGTCGTAAGCCTGCCTCTGACCGCGCCCATCGCGGTGATGCCGCAGTATGAGCGCCCGGCTTATGTCCCCGAAGATTACAAGTGGGGCAGCGCCGCGGTCGGCACCTCCGGCGGCACGATCACCTGGGCGGTGGTCTCCGCGGGCCAGACCTATCCGTCCAGTGAATATACCTCGGCCGCGCAAGCGATCAGCTCGGTGTTCATGCCGACCATCCGCGCGGCCTTCTCGCGCTGGGACGACGTCGGCAACTTTACTTTCGTTGAATCGTCGAACCCCATGACGGCCGATATCGTCGTCATGTTCGACGAGTTGTCGGGCGAAGGATCCAGCACCATCGGCCTCGCGCACACCTATTACAGCGCCGGCGTGGTGCGCGATTCCTATATCTCCTTCGACATCGGGCGGCGCTATCGCCTCACCGACGGCTCGGTGCAGATCGTAGGCTCGCCGACATCCTCGAGCACGTCGGACTTTTACACCCTCGTCCTGCACGAAGTGGGTCATGCGCTCGGCCTCGATCACGAGGACGACTATCCGACGGTGATGGGGGCGTTCCAGAATTCCAGCATCACCGATCTCACCAGCGACGAGATCAACGGCATCCGTTATCTCTATGGAACGCCGGGCGGCGCCGGCGCGGACGACTGGGGCGGCACGACCGCCACGACCGGCGCGATCATTGTCGGCGCCTCGGTGATCGGGAATATCGAAACCGCCGGCGACAGCGACTGGTTCCGCGTCACCTTGACCGCCGGCGTCACATATCAGTTCGACATGCTGGGCGGTGGTTCGCTCACCAATCCGTTCCTGAACCTGCGCAATTCGAACGGCGTTGTCGTGGGCAGCGACGACGATTCCGGCGACGGCCTCAATGCGCGGCTGACTTATACGCCGACGAGCAGTGGCGTTTACTTTGTGGACGCGAGGTCGGCGTCGGCCACCGGCACCGGTTTCTACGGCGTGCTCGTCACCCAAGCGAACGCCGGCAATCCCAACCCCAGTGATGACTACGCGGGAAGCACATCGACGACCGGCACGATTACGGTCGGCGGAACGGTCACGGGCAACATCGAGGTCGGCGACGACCGCGATTGGTTCCGCGTCACCTTGACGGCGGGCGTTACCTACCGCGTCGATCTCAACGGCGGTACGCTTGCCGACCCGCTCCTCTATATCCGCAACTCCAGCGGCACCAGCGTCGCCAGCGACGACGATTCCGGCCCGGGCCTCAACGCGACTCTCAGCTACACGCCGACCACCACCGGCACTTACTACATCGACGCGCAGGGCGCGACGCTGTCGGGTACGGGCACTTACACGCTGAGCCTGACGCAGACCTCAACCGGCGGCACTAGCGATGACGTGCCGGGGACAGCGACGACCACCACGGCCACGGTCTCTCTCGGCACACCGCGCACGGGCAATATCGAGGTCGGCACCGACACGGACTGGTTCCGCGTGTCCATGACCGCGGGCACGACCTACTACATAGATATTCGTGGAGTATCCACGGGCGGTGGCACGCTCGAAAAGGTCGCGGCATTTCTCAACACGCCTTCGAACATCTTTTCCGCCCTCAACGGTTACGGCTACGGCAACGACGCGCGCTTCGCTTACACCCCTACGACGAGCGGCGTTCACTACCTCCAGGTCATGAGCGGAGGAACGGCCGGCACGTCGGGCACCTACACGATCAATTTCAATACAAACTCCGGCGATGATTTCGCCGAGACAAACGCGGGCGCGGCCTCCCTCACGGTTGGCGGCACGCGCGCGGGAAATATCGAGGTCGCGGGCGATCATGACCGCTTTGCCGTCGCCTTGACGGCGGGCGTGCAATATCAAATCGATGTTCGGGGCTCACCGAGCGGCGGCGGCACGCTCGCCAACACGGCTTTTATGCTCCTCGGCGGCAACGGCCTTTCCGCCACGCCGTCCGCCGGAGGTGCACTCGCTTTCACAAACGATTCCGGCGGTACGGGCGCCGATGCCCGTCTTACTTTCACGCCGACGTCGAGTGGCACCTATTACGTTGAGGCTTACAGCGGGACTTACTCCGCGACGGGCACCTACACCGTATCCGTTGTGCAAGCGACGGCCGAATTCCCAGCCGATTCGTCCACCACGGGCAGCGTCGCTGTCGGCGGCACGCTCACCAGCTCGATCGGGACCGCGGCCGACGTCGATTGGATCCGCGTATCCCTCACCGCCGGCACGCTCTACCGGTTCGACGCGCGCGGCAGTGCCTCAAGCGGCGGCACTCTCGCCGACCCGGCGCTGCAATTGCTGAATTCCAGCGGGACCGTCCTGGTCGCGGACAACGACAGCGGGACCGGCGCGGACTCGCGCATCATGTTCCAGGCCGGCACATCGGGCACTTATTACCTTGCGATGCGTTCCAACTCATCGACGGCCACGGGCACCTACACCGTCGCGG
>JADZAK010000113.1 GCA_020852595.1 Rhodospirillaceae bacterium | reverse complement strand
TGTCCGACAGCATCACCAGCCCCTCCTTGAGCAGCACGCCGACGCAATACGTCATTCGGTTTTCCTCTCTGAATCGGCTTATAGCCCACCCCGGAGAACGGCACAAACTTTCGGGCCGGCATTGCGCACGCGCGCGTCGAAGGCCCCTCCGCGGGGCGGTGAGGGTCTTTTCGCGCACTCCGGTTTTCAGTGGCGTGCGTCATCTGAATATCCATCAGCCACGTCCGCCCGTTCTTCGCGGCGGAGGCGTTGAACAATCCCGGCACGCCCAGGAAAGAAGAACATTTCCCGTGCCAATATAAGTTGTTGATAAAGTTATGTTTTGAAGGGAGCCCGGCGCGGCTTGCGCTTCCATTTTCCTCCCGCGATGATTGTACCGGTCGTTCTAGGGAGGCTCCATGCATCGCGCTACACGTCTGCCCGCGCTGATTTTTGCGCTCGTCCTCACTGCGACGGCAGCCGATGCGGCCCAGCGCCGCGCAAAACCGGAGCCGCCTCCGCCGCCGCCGCCGCAGTTCAAGGTCGACGGACCGACGCGCTCCATGGCGATGGAGCGCATCGGACTCACCGTTCCACCAAGCACGGTGCTCGGCGAATTTATCGTCCATCCGTTCTGCGTGACGAACTCTTACCCCATCGTGATGTCGGACGCGTTCAAAGACGCGACCGGCATGGATTATATCGACGTGTTTATGGAGGAAGCCGCTGCGGCCGGCTATCAACTCGCCGGCCGGAAAAACAGCGCGGACCTTTTCACGCCCGGCGACCAGCAGCGGCCCGAACTTGTGATCGGCGCCGCCATCGTCGGCGCGAAGCAAAAAGGCTGTGGCCATAACATCTTCGGCATGATCAGCGTGTCGATGGAGTCCTCGATCGCCGTCGATTGGCAAGTTTTCGATCCGCTCGAAAAGAAACTTGTGTACCGCGTCACAAAAGAAGGCGCCGCCAAACTGAAGAAGCAGTTGGCCGCTGAAACCATTCCGTCCGAGTCCGCGCTCGCGGCCTTTCGTGAATCGGCGAAAGCCCTTCTCTCGGATGCGGCATTTGTCGCAGCCGTAAAATTGCCCGGCGCGGAAGGTGCGCCCCCACCGGCACCGCAACCTCAATCGGCCCCCGCGGTCGAAATTCCCCGTGTCCCTTTGCGGAGCGTGTCCTTCCGCGAACAGATCCCGGAACTCCGGCATCAGGTCGTGACGATCTTCACGGGCGATGGCACCGGCTCTGGATTTTACGTGGCCGATGGCCTGGTCATGACGAACCACCACGTCATCAAGGGACATAAGAGTGTAAAGATCCGCTTCTTTGGTGGGCGCGAGATCGCCGGCGAAGTGATCGCCGGCAATTCCCAGCGTGACGTTGCCCTCGTGAGGGCCCCGGGCGGCGGAATGGTCGGTTTACCGATCCAATTTGATCGCCCGCAAGTTGGCGCATCCGTCTATGTTATTGGTTCGCCGGAAGGCGTTGAGCAAGAAGGCACGGTGACAAGCGGCATCGTCAGCGCCTATCGCCTGCATGACGACGGTCCAATTCTCCAAAGCGAAACGACGATCAATCCCGGCAATAGCGGCGGCCCCATGTTTGACGACAAGGGCAACGTCGTGGCGATTGCGGTAAAGAAGCTTCGTGGGTCCGTGGGGCTGAATTTCTTTATCCCGGTCGACGACGCTTTCCGTTCGCTCGGCCTGGCCGTGGCGGGTGTGGCGGCGCCTCCCGCGACAACGCAACTTGCCGCCGCGGGCGGCCGAAGAATTCAGGTCTCGATGTATCCCGCCGGCGGGCCGCTCCAGAAAAGCGGAAAGACGCAACCCATCACGGGCAATGTGGGCGGGGTGGGGACCGCGGGCACGTTCGCTTTCACGCGGCCCGATGGCGTGAACTGTGACGGCAAGTGGACAAGCCTGATGTCCAAACCCGCGTCCGGCTCTCTGTTGGATAAATATCGGGACGTTGTCGGCATTGCCGCGAATCCCGAAGGCATGGTTGGCGGACTTGCGATTGGCGCTTGCTCCAATGGCGGCAGCTTCCAGGCGGAATACTACGTCGTCCCGAACATCGACAGCGGCTTTGGCGCGGCGACGGATTCGGATGGCAATATCTATAAAGTCATTTTTTGAGCCGCCGTTTTGGCCGCTCTCCTCTTGTACGCTTTCCATTGCTGGGGGATTAACGCGCCGCCGCCCCCTAGACACGGGAAGCCCTGCGCGCTTTCGCATTAAAGTAGAAAATCAGCTTGTACATTCGCCTCCGACTTCTGAAGATGGCGCGGGGATATGAAAGCATGCGGCCACATTAAGAAGCCGCGGCCTTTCGGGGAATTGGCGTTCCGCCGCAGCAGTCTATTTTTTTTCGCTCGCACGAAGAGCTGCTTTTGATCCGTTCTAACAAGAACATCGTGTGACCGCGCGCGCCACCGCCAATCTGCGAGCCTATACATGACCGCCAAGAAACGCCTGCCCTCAAGGAAGCCGGCCGTCGCGCGCGCCGCAACCATTGGCCTCTCGGAAAACTCTGGCTGGACGCTGCGACGCTCTAGCGCCGATATCCGAAAGGACCCATTCGCGGCGGCGCTTGCGGACACAGGCAAGCTCTCGATCCTCGACAGCGCGGTGCTCGCCGTCGATCCTGCGCGCCGCATGACCGGCGCGGAACCGCACGCATCGTTGGACATCCAGATTCATCGGCGAGCGGGCGACGCCTATGTCCTCATGGTCCGCCACCAGTCCGGCGCCATCGACTTCCGCCTGCCGGAAGATGGCGACACGCGCCGCGGACGCAACGGCGGCGGCGGAACGTTACGCTTTTCCGTGCCGCTGCCCGCGGAGGGGAGTGGCGGGCGCCGCGGCCCCGTCACCAAAGTCATCAAGACCTACCTTCTCAAGGTGACCGGCGTTCTCGCCGACAAAATGATGCCGACCCTCGGGCGCGCGTGGGAACAGAACAGATGGAAACGCGCTGGACGCGCCGAAGGACTGAAAGAGTTTGCAGCTCTCACCGCTTCTGGAAAGGAGCTTCAACCGGTCGCACGAAAATCGCGTATCAGCACCGATCCGGCCAAACCGAATCTCCTGCTCATTCACGGCACATTCTCCGATGGGTTGGGTGGCTTCTCAGATCTGGTAGAAACCCTTGGCTCGGACGGGCGGACCTTTATGGAAGCGGCCGCGTCGATCTACGGTGACCGCACTTTCGTCTTTGACCATTTCACCGTCAGCAAAACGCCGGAAGAGAACGCGAGAGCGTTACTCGCCGAACTGCCGGACGGCGCGACGCTCGACGTCATCACCCATTCGCGTGGCGCCCTCGTTTTACGCGCTCTTGCGAGTCCTGGAATTCCCGACGCGCTTAAGCGGCGCATCAGGATCCGCCGCGCGGTTCTTGTGGCGGGTCCCAATCAAGGCACACCTCTCGCGTCTCCGGACCGCTTCGACAGACTTTTGACTTGGCTGTCCAATCTGATGGATCTGTTTCCCGCGAACCCCTTCACGGAAGGCGTGTCGTTCATCGCAGAGGGGCTGGCCTGGGTCGCCCACCGCGTTGTCGGCGCGCTGCCCGGGTTATCGGCGATGGATCCGAAACGCCTGGCAAGCAGCGGTGCGATGCTGCCGCGCGACGTCGAAATCTCCGCCATCGCCTCTAACTTTGAGGCCCCGGCGTCGCTGCTGCAAAGATTCGCCGATGTCGGCGTCGATTTTTTCTTCAATCAGGCGAACGATCTTGTTGTTCCTACCGAAGGCGGCTGGCGCTTCGGTCCTTTGGCTGACGACGCCGTGCCGGGTCCGCGCATTGGATGCTTCGGCCGCGGGGGGAATATGGCCGGTGAGGCGCTCAGTCACATCTCGTTCTTCTCCCGCCCCGCTACCGTCGATTTTCTATGTCGCGCGCTTCGCGGGGAATCGCACGCGCTCGCGATCCTCGAACCTGGCACCGATCTCCCTTACCTCACGCGCCGCGGTGCGGGTGCGCTTCTGGAGGGATCAATGACATCTCCCCCACTCGCCACGCCCCTATCACCACCGCCGGCCACCGCCATCGACCTCGCAAGGCCGCAACACAAGCCGCAAGATGAATCGACGGACGAGATTTTTTATCTCTCGATTCTTTCGACGGATGCAAATGCCACTCAAAAGGAACCGGTCCAACAAGAAGATCAGAAAAAAGCCGGAAGCGGGAAGAAAAAGAAAGAGCCGCCCCTTCTGCTGGTGGCGACCTTTCGAAATGCTCAAGCAATCGAACCGTTTCATATAAGCGGTGGGGATGCGGGCCGGCGTTTCTACGAAATTATTACGGCACAGCGAGAGATCGAAGCGTATATAAACGGAGAACGCGCCGACAGCGTCCTCCCCCACGCTCACGCACTCATTGCGCTGGGTTGCACACTCTTCGAAACGCTTTTGCCGGGAAATGTCAGACGGCTTTACGATGTTGCGCGAGCTGAGCAGAAAAACCGCAGAGTGAACATCATGTTCACGTCGCAGATCGGCTGGATCGCCAATCTGCCCTGGGAGTTCATCTACGACCCCGCACGCAAAACTTTCCTCGCCGCGTCCGAGATTAATTTCACGCGCAACGTCATCACTGGCGTGCCGGGGGATCGTTTCCCCGAACTCTCGACTCAACTACGCATTCTAGTCGTAGTCGCGCAGCCGTTGGGCCTTGCGTATCTGGGACATGATCAGGAGCGCGAGGTCATCCTCACCGGCTTCAAGCGTCTGATTGACGCCAATCTCGCTCGCGTGACCGTATTGCTCGACGCTACGCCGGACATGCTTCACCAGGAGTTGGAAACCAGTCAACACGACATTTTGCACTTCATCGGTCACGGCGAATACAATCAGAGAACAGATACCGCGTGCCTCGTCTTCGAGAATCAGACGGGCGGGATACAGAAGATCGAGGCGTCTGTCCTACAGCAGATTGTGTGTCGCCGAAATATACGTCTCGTATTCCTGAATGCGTGCGAGACCGGCAAAGGCGGTTTGGCGGATTTCAATAGAGGGATCGCCCCGGCTCTCGTGGAAGCCGGTGTTCCGGCCGTCATCGGCAACCAATACAGCGTTCTCGATGTCTCGGCGACGGCGTTTGCGCGCCACCTCTATTGGATGCTTGCGAAAGGGCGCACGATTGGTGATGCGACCCGTGAGGCGCGCGTCGCGGTGAACTAACTGATCACGGGCGAAGCCATCGACTGGGCGGTACCGGTCTTGTTCGCACGCGATCCCGCAGCCACGTTATGCGCGCGTGACGATAGCGCCGCAGCTCTGGTTAAGACACCGGCAGCTCGCACGGCGCAAATAAAGCGCGAGCGCCGCCAGGCGGCGCGCGGCAGGACTCGCGTTGCGTTATGGGACGTGCAAAGGACACTCCCACAGTTGGAAGCTATCGCGGAGAAGCTGACCGACTGCCAGAACGTCTACGCTTTCGAACCTGTCTATATTATCGCGCCGCTCGGGACATGGCGGCGCGTGCCGCATAAGAAAAAGGCATATCTTAATGCTGAGAATGTGGCGGAACGCCTGCGCGGCAAGCGGGAAGAGCTCGGCGTCGATTACCTTGTGGCCTTTACGAACCTTCCGATGAGGGACAACAAGTACACGGATCTGTACGCCGCCGTTTCGGATTTGGATGACAAGGTCACCCTGTTTTCCACGTACGAATACCTAGACTACATGGCCGGGGAACGCGCTATCGAGCGGATGATTGCAAATGCACTCGTTTTTTCGCTGACCGACGTCCCATCGCATAGTGCCCGGCGCACCGCACGAAAGGATTGTCCCAGTTATTTCAATAATGAACACGACGTACGCTGGGTGACTGGTCACCTGAAATTTTGTCCGCAGTGCATCAAGGAAGGGATAGACAAAAAATCCCGCGTGGCTTTAACCAGTATCATGGATGCATTTTGGTAAATCCTTCCCTTTCGGGACGAGGGCGAGATGCTGCGGTTCGTGATATCGGCTGGATTGGGACTAGCTCTTGCCGCACCCGCGTTTGCACAAAGTCCGCCGGCACTGCCGCGCTGGACTTATGAGAACGAAGTCTCGTTCTACAAACCGCTCAAGGGTGAGTGTCAGCTCTTCTACCGCGACACCATTGGCTTCGCAGGCGCCAACATGGCGTTGACCACCTGCGCGGACGATTACCGCGCGCTGTGGACGTCCATCGAAGAAACCACCGCCGCCAGCGACAAGTGGATCCTGCTCCAGTCCATCGGCGACAACGAGACCTCGGCCGGCGCGCGCATGCGGCTCATCTACCACGAACAGGGCAAGGAAGACTGGGCCTTCATCGATCGCGGTGAACCGGGGAAAGACCCGGCCACCCTCACCCCGCGCCGCGCGCGGGCGCCCGCGATGGAGAAGCTGTTCGCGTCCATCGCCAAGGAAAATCAGATCGACGATCCGGAGCTCGCGGTGCCGCACGCGGCGGCGACCTACATCACGGTCTTCGACGGCGAGGCCGTGCAGCGCAAGGCCTTCATCCGCGCGGCGAAAAGCAAATTGCCCGCCGCCGACTTCACTAAACTGAAAGCGCTGGAAGACGCGCTTTGGAAGCTGGGGCCGTATTAACCGCTACTTGCTCGCGCCGTCGAACGGCATCCGCTCGATCTTGGTGAGATCGACACCTTCCAGGCAGCGCACGTTGATCGCCGCTGTTGGGTTTCCTTTCGGATCCACCCCTTCGCCGAACGGCGCGCAGCCGCAGCGCAGGCAGAAGTGATGCTGGATGACGTGTTTGTTGAACGTGTACGTCGCCAGGTGATGCTCCGGCGTCGCATGCTTGAGTTTGTGGCGCGGCTGGAACCACAGGAGATAACCTTTACGCCGGCAGTGCGAGCAATTGCACTCGATCACCGGGCCCTCGATTTCCGCATCCACTTCGAACGTCACGTCCCCGCAGTGGCAGCTTCCCTTCATCATCGATGATCTCCTCTGTCCTTGCGGGGCGTCGTCGGGCCGAAAGTGAGCCGCGCCTCTCACGTTACCGCGTGATCGGCTTGAACTTGATGCGGTGCGGCTCCACGGCGTCGGCGCCCAGGCGGCGCTTCTTGTCTTCTTCGTAGTCCTGGAAGTTGCCTTCGAACCACTCGACATGTGAATCGCCTTCAAAGGCGAGGATGTGGGTGGCGATACGGTCCAGGAACCAGCGGTCGTGGCTGATGACCACGGCGCAGCCCGCGAACTCAAGAAGCGCGACTTCAAGGGCGCGCAGCGTATCGACGTCGAGATCGTTCGTCGGCTCGTCGAGCAGGATGACGTTGGCGCCGGTCTTCAGCATCTTGGCGAGGTGCACGCGGTTGCGCTCCCCCCCCGACAGCTGGCCGACTTTCTTCTGCTGATCCGAACCCTTGAAGTTGAAGCGGCCCACATAGGCGCGCGCCGGCACCGTGTGCTTGCCCAGCTTGATTTCCGTCTGGCCGCCCGAGATTTCCTCGTACACGGTCGCGTCGTCCTTCAGGCTGTCGCGGCTCTGGTCCACGTAGCCCAGCTTCACGGTCTCACCGACGCGGATCGTGCCGCTGTCCGGCTTTTCCTGGCCGGTGATCATGCGGAACAACGTCGTCTTGCCGGCGCCGTTCGGGCCGATGATGCCGACGATGCCGCCCGGCGGCAGGTTGAATTCCAGATTTTCGATCAGGAGGCGGTCGCCATAGGCCTTCGTCAGGCCCTTGGCTTCGATGACCGTGCCGCCGAGACGCTGGTCGGTGGGGATGATGATCTGCATCGCTTCCGGCGACTGCTCGGCGGCGCCGGCCACGAGCGCTTCGAACGCCGCGACACGCGCCTTGCTCTTGGTGCGGCGCGCCTGCGGCGTCTGGCTCATCCACTCCATTTCGCGGTCGATGGTGCGGGCGCGCGAGGCTTCTTCGCGCTCTTCCTGCTCCAGGCGCTTCTTCTTCTGCTGGAGCCACGAGGAGTAGTTGCCCTCGTATGGGATGCCCCGGCCGCGGTCGAGTTCGAGGATCCAGCCCGTGACGTTATCGAGGAAGTAGCGGTCGTGGGTCACCGCCACGACGGTGCCCGGATACTCTTCCAGGAACCGTTCGAGCCAGCCGACGGACTCCGCGTCCAAATGGTTGGTCGGTTCGTCGAGCAGCAGCATGTCGGGCTTCGACAGAAGCAGACGGCACAAGGCCACGCGGCGGCGCTCGCCGCCCGACAGTTTGGTCACGTCCGCGTCCGCCGGCGGGCAGCGCAAGGCGTCCATGGCGATTTCGCAGGTGCGCTGCAGATCCCAGCCGTTCACGGCGTCGATCTTTTCCTGCAGCTCCGCCTGCTCGGCGATGGCCGCGTTCATCTCGTCATCGGACAATTCAGTGGCGAACTTCGCGCTGACCTCCTCGAAACGGTCGAGCAGCGACTTCACTTCGGCCACGCCGTCCATGACGTTTCCAAGAACGTCCTTGGCAGGATCGAGCGCCGGTTCCTGCGCGAGGTAACCCACCTTGGCGCCTTCGGCGGCCCAGGCTTCGCCGTTAAATTCCTTATCGATGCCCGCCATGATGCGCATCAGCGTCGATTTGCCCGAGCCGTTGGCCCCGAGCACGCCGATCTTGGCGCCCGGCAGGAACGACAGCCACACATCCTTCACGACTTCGCGGCCGCCCGGATAGGTCTTCGACAGACCCTTCATAACGTAAATGTATTGGTAGGCTGCCATACTATTGATCTTTCAACATAATTTACACTCCAAAAGCGTCGTGTAGGTGTCGTGTAGGTCTGAATCCGGATTTCTCATAGTTTGTTGAGGCTCGCAGCCAGCTTCCGCAGCGCAATCTTCTCGCGAAATGCCGCCTAAATGCTCCGATAGAAGGCGCGTTTTAAGCCGCCGCATTACCCTCATTCCTTACACCCAAACCTGCTCAAGCTCCGCCGCCAGCGCCGCACGCTCATCCTGGGAGAGCTGGTCGAGTTTCTGCTGACGCCAACGGACGGCGGGCAACTGATCGGCCCCGGCTACGTCGAGAAGCGCCCAATCCGGCTCACCCCGCGCGAAGGAAACGAGAAACTGGCGGTGTGCAACCGGCATGTTGCCAACCACCGTATCAATCATGGCATCGCGCGCATTTGTCAATTCCACCAGGGGCACCGGCTCGGCCATCATACCCTCAAAAGCGCGTAGAAACTCCTTGCTGATGTCCTTGCGGGGCGGCGTCAGGAGCTTGGCGATGGGCTCGCTGCTGCTCAGGACATAGACGACAAAAGCCCGCCGGAGCGTGTCGTCCACGCCTTCCTCTGCAAGCAGCTCCCGCACATCGAAGAAATCGCGCGGGTGCTGCCGATCTAGGGCCGCGACAAGTTTACCGCCGTAGAGGTCGGCAAATGAGACGACTTGGGTTTCTGCAAAGGCGAAAGTGTCTTCGACCTTCGCCGATACGGGAAGCAATCGAGGCTCAAGAACGCAACCGCGCAGAACCGGTGTCACCTCGATTTTGATTTGGGCGTTGTCGGCCCGTACAAGCAGCCGCGTCACCGCACCTTCATTGCGCGTCTCCCTGATTTGGACACGCGGCACACGGCCTTGGATGCGCTGTTTGATCCGCGCCAAGGCGGCATCTATGGCGCGAAGCGAATCCGCGCGCGGTTCGACCGGCAGATATGTGAGGTCAATATCGACGGACAGGCGCGGCATATCGCGTAGAAAGAGATTGATGGCTGTGCCGCCCTTCAGCGCGAAACACGCCTCGGCCGCCACATCCGGCAAGACGCGCAAGAGAAGCGCGACTTGCCGGAGATAGACTTCACTGTAAGCCACCCAGATCCTCCGGCACGGTGATCTGGTAGGGCTGTACGAGTTTGCCGCCCTTGACCAACATGCGTTTGCCTTTGCCGAAATCCACATCCGCGAGGCGCTTGCGCCATGCGTGCGGGTGGCGGTCGGCAAAGAAGAAGAAAAGGCGCTTCACCTTCACACTGTGACAGTCGGCCAGCAGCTTATCCAGACGCCGCGGACTTAAGGTGGACAAACCTTCCATGAGTCTATCGACATGCTCGAAGCTCTCGCGCTCGGGCAATTCATCGAGCAATTCGAGGATGGCGCGCTCCGGCGTCGAAAGCGTCAGCGGCCAATCCCACGGCCCCGGCGGGCCGCTTAATCCGTTGTGGATCGGATCGGTAGGGATCGTCTGCCCGGTTCGCACATTCCATTGCACATGCCCAAGGCCGCGCGTGATGGGATCGTTGCGAAACAGCCGCTTGTCGTTGTGATAGATAAAGCGAACGCCGACATTGAGGGCGTGAAGCCACTTGGGCGGTGGCGTGCCGCCGTAGAGATGAACTTCCTGGATGGTAGGGCTCAGGTAGTGGGCGAAGCCCTGCAATTCGAGCGCCGTCCTTCCGCCGACAATGAGCGGCGGATAATCGAGCAAGGTCTGGAGCGAGACGATGACTTGCTCCCAACGGAGCGTTCCGCGCGGCCGGCGATAGACGCGCCGCGCTGGCTGCTCCAGCCACCCCGCTGCCACATACTGGCTGCGGAGCGATGTGGAATAACCGTGCTTGGAGAGCCACGCGGCATCCACTATCAGCCCTTCTGGAAGGGCCTTTTCAAGTTGGTTTAGCTTTGCCTCAGTTTGCTTAGTCATACTAAGCAAACTAGCACTTTCTTAAACCAATATCTAGTTTACAAATATCTCAAAATGCTAAGTTAAACTACGTAAATAAAACAATATGTAAACCAACGCCCGCCCATATGAGCGGCCGGGCTCACGATGGTGCCAATCGCCTGAAATGACGCGGTTTTACGGGCAAGCCGTGGACATCGCGTCGCCCCGGTCGGCGACGCCGAGCCGAAGGCCGCCGATTTCCAGGTCGTTCCACTGTGACGGCAGCATTTTAAAGTCGCCGGTGCGTAAGAGCGCGCGCATGTCTTCGCACGACAGACGCGCGGGCAACGTCCCAGCGCTCCGCCACTCTTTCCCGTCGAAGCTCAGGATGGCGGGTGGCCGGCCGCCGGTTTGCGGGATAAGCACCAGTTCATCCGTTCCATCGGCGTTGAGGTCTAAGAGAAAACCCTCGCACGTCTCGGACGAAGCCGTGAGGCAAGCGGGCGGACCGTTCTGCCCGGGCGCCAATTCGTGTTGCGAAAGCAGCGTCTCGGGCAACGCCCCACCGCTCACCGTGATGTTCGCGGTGAGGCGATCGCGATCCAGCGCAACCGGCGGATTGACGCCCGCCTCAACCACATCGGAGCGTTCCGTGAGTGCGCTCGCCGCCGCCGCGCGGTCATTCACGCCCGCGACCTCGATTTCACCCGCCTTCATGCGCTCCAAGGCGCGCAGGCCATAGCGCCCACCCTGGAAGCGCAGATATTTGTAGTCGAAGGCGTCCGGCGAGATGAGCCCTTCTTGCAGCCGCGCGACTTGGCTTGTCACCGCGATGCGCGCGGGGTCCGCGATCGGCGTGAACAACAAGACGAGTATTCCAATCACGACAAACGAAGTGACGATGTTCGTGCGTTCAAGCCCCCTGAGACGCTCCGTCGGCCGGACCGCCGCCGCGAGATAGCCAAGCGCATAACAGCCGCCGACGGCGATGCAGGCCAAGGCGTAGACACGCTCGGCCGTCCATCCGTACTGTTGAACCCGCAACGTCAGGGCGTAAGCGGCGATTGCGATGAGCGGCGCCGGCAGGATCGCGGCAACCGTCATCGTCCACCGCAGCGCCGTATGCGCGCGCGTGTCGGGCAAACCATCCTGATAGGCCGCATTGATGAGCACGATCAGCGCGGCCGAAACCCCGAGCAGGAGGCCCGCTGCGAAGTTGGTGTCCCACAGCGGCCGCAGCCCCGTAAACGGCAGGCTCACGACGAAGCCCGCGACGATCGCCGCCAGCAGCGGCAGCAGCCAGGCGAGAAGAGTCAGCGCCAGCGTACGGATGCCGCGCACGAGCGAGGCGCGGACATCGGTGAGATGAATCGCGATTGAAAGCGCCATCGTCGTGACGGGGATTGCGAACCAGGCTTCGTGGATCAACTCCGACAAAAACGTGAGTTTGATCAGCGTGAACAAACCCGCGCCCAGATTCAAAAGAAGCCACAGCGCTCCGGCAAATCCGATGCCCGCGGCCGCTTGCACGCCGTGTTTCCACGCCGCGTCGAAGTAAGCGGAATAACCCGCGATGCGCCGCCCGTCGGCCTGCGCCGCCAGGACCAAGGCTTGCGCGATGAAAAGCCCGGCCGCCGCCGCGAACAGAAGCGGCCCCGGCTCCCAGCGTTCCACATCGAGCGCGCCGCCGTTCTTATACCCGTCAAAGAATCCGGCGGCGGCGCAGACAGCGGCGATGACCGCGAGCCACACGGCCAAACGCCGGCCCGGCATGTGCGCCTGCGCATGGATCGCGGCAAGGGGCGCGAACAGCAGCGGCAGCAGGAGCGCCTGGAACGCCGCGAGATCGGTCGCCGGCCATACCTTGTGCGCCTTCGCCTGGAACATGAGGAACAGACACAAGCCTTGCGCCAGACCGAGGGCGAGACGCCGCACGCCCACCGCGCGCGTTACAGTCGTCGGGACGTCCGTCATGTCTGCGCCCTTATTCCGAGAAGGCCCCAGAATACGCGACTTTTTGTGTTAATTGAGGCGGTTCGCGTCAATTTGTGACTGGCTTTGGGCCTGGGTTCGGGCGAAATTCGCAGGCAGAAACCAAGGAAAAACAATGCCTGCCACAAACCGGCAAGCGCCCTCGCTGATTTCGGTCGTCCTGCCCTTCTATAACGAAGCGGCATCGGTGGACGCGCTCATGACACGTCTCCTGGAGGTGCTCGACCATCAGCCGGTCCCTTACGAGCTCATCTGCGTGGACGACGGCAGCGGGGACGAGACCTGGCTTCAGCTCTCCGCGTGGCGCGAGAAAAACGACGCCGTCACCCTCATCGGTCTTTCCCGCAACTTCGGGAAGGAAATCGCCATCACGGCCGGCCTCGACGCCGCGGAAGGCGACTGCACCGTCATCATGGATTCCGACCTGCAGCATCCGCCCGAAGTCATCGGGGAGATGCTTGCGAAATGGAAAGAAGGTTTCGATGTCGTGACCGGCGTGCGCCGCGACCGCGCCACCGACGGACTTGCGCGCCGCGCGCTCTCGAAGCTGTTCTATCGCGCTTTCAACGCGCTCTCGCCTACGCCCATCACGCCCGATGCCGGCGACTTCCGCCTGCTCGACCGTAAAGTGGTCGACGCCATTCGCCGCATGCGCGAACGCGCGCGCTTCATGAAGGGTATTTACGGCTGGGTCGGTTTCAAGAACACCGCGATTCCGTTTGACGTGGAGGAGCGCGCCCACGGCCGCAGCTCCTTCTCGCCGTTCCGCCTTTTCGCGCTGGCCTTCGACGGCATCCTTTCATTTTCCACGGCGCCCCTGCGCTTGGCCATGTACGTCGGCGGCATCATCGCATTGCTCGCGATTGCCCTTGGCTCGTACTACCTCGTGCGCACCGTGATCTACGGCATCGACGTCCCGGGGTATGCGTCGATCATCGTCTCCACACTGGCCCTGTCGGGTTTCACCATGCTGCAGATCGGCGTGACGGGTTTGTATCTGGGCCGCATCTACGACGAAGTGAAAGCGCGGCCGCTGTATCTCGTGCGTGAAATGGTCCTGCGCGAAGGCGCCCATGCCGGCGCCGACCGCGCGGCCACCGTGCGTCATCTCAAGACCCTGGTCTGACATTGAGCCAAATTCAGGTGGCGATCTGCGCGGACGATTACGCGCTCACGCCGCGCATCAGCGCCGCCATCCTCGATCTCGCGCGGCGGGAGCGCATATCCGCGGTCAGCTGCATGACCACGTCGCCGCTGTGGCCGGAGCTCGGTCCCGCGCTCAAGTCCGTGGCCGGTAAGGTCGATATCGGACTCCACCTCACCCTCGTCGATGAGACGCCGCTGACCGCGATGCCGCGCCTCGCGCCGGCGGGACGCCTGCCGTCCATCGGACAACTGATCGTCAAGAGCTACCTCGGCGCGGTTCCTCTTGCCGAAGTCGCGGCGGAAATCGAGGCGCAAATCGCCGCGTTTGTCGCGGTCATGGGGCGTGCGCCCGCGCATATCGACGGGCATCTGCATACCCATGTTCTTCCCGGCATTCGCGGCCTTGTCCTCGCGGCGGCGGCGGGGATGGCACCGCGGCCCTGGCTGCGCACGACAACCGACCGCGCGGTCTTTTCGCGCCCCGGCGGCTTCAAGGCCGGCGTCCTCGCCGCGCTCGGCCGCGCTTTCACGCGCGACGCGCGCGCGCGCGGCTTCGTCACCAATGACGGCTTCAGCGGATTTTACGATTTCGCCGGCGGAGATTACGCGGCGTCTTTCCCCGCGTTCCTGCGCGGCTTGGGTCCGCGCCCGCTCATCCTTTGCCATCCCGGCGCGGCGGACGATTGCGCCGCCTGGGCGCAGGCGCGCGGCCGGGAGTACGATTTTCTGCGCAGCGAAACCTTTGAAGCCATGCTGCCGCCGGGCGGCGTCGTGCGCCTGGGCAAGCTCACACAGTCCCGTTCTCGAGCAGCCGTTTGACCGCGGCCAACAACTCCTCGTTGGCGAAAGGCTTGCAGAGCGCGTCGTTGGCGCCCAGTTTCACGGCCATCTTGAGAAAGTCGTAGTTCTTCATCACCCCGCCGCCCGAATAAGCGACGATAGGCACATGTTCATCCTTTTCGCGGATGGCGCGGATGGTCTCGATGCCCTCTTTTTCCGGCATGATGAGATCGGTGATGACGAGATCGGGATTTTCGCCCTCGAGCTTTGCCAGCGCGCTCCCGCCGTTCGGGATCGTCACGACCGTGTACCCGGCCTTACGCAGCACGGCCTCCATCACGCCCGCGAGCAGGGCGTCGTCTTCAATCAACAGAATCTTGGCCACCGCACCCCCGTCCCGCGCCGATATTAGCCCGACTTTCTCGTAAAATTCGGCCTAATATACAATTGCCCGGATATTGCATGCGGCCCTTGAAGCCTTCATAAAATTCACCACCAGATTGCGCCCGCTACCCGAGGGAGACCGACGGGATGAAACTTTCCCAATGTCACAACATCGCCGACCTGCGGACGCTGGCGCAAAAGAAGCTGCCGGCGCCGATATTTCACTACATCGACGGCGGCGCCGATGACGAAGTGTCCCTGCGCGGCGCGACGGCGGCCTTTGACGCCTATGAACTGATGCCGCGTTATCTCGTGGATGTCGACGCCGTCGACATGCGCACGAAGGTGCTCGGCCAGGATCTGGCCTGGCCGGTCTTCTGCGCGCCGACGGGAATGTCGCGCCTGTTCCACCACGACAAGGAACTCGCCGTCGTGCGCGCCGCCGAGAAATTCGGCACCCTGTATTCCCTGTCCACCCTCGGCACGACCAGCATCGAGGATATCGCCAAGGCGTCGAAAACGCCGAAGATGTTTCAGATTTACGTTCACAAGGACCGCGGGCTGACGGCGGAGTTCGTGCGGCGCTGCAAGGACGCCGGTTTTGCCGCCATCTGCCTGACCGTCGATGCGCCGGTGGCCGGCAATCGCGAGCGGGACTTCCGCACCGGCATGATCATGCCGCCGCGCTTCGGTCTCAAAGGGATCCTCAATTTCCTCTGTCATTTCGAATGGACCTTCAACATCGTTCGCAATCCCGATTTCAGGCTTGCCAACGTCGTTCACCGGATCGACGCCCTCGGCAAGGGCACGATGTCCTTGATCCAGTATGTGAACAGCCAATTGTCGCGCAGCGTCACCTGGGACGACGCGGCCTGGCTCATCAAGGAATGGGGCGGCCCGTTCGCGATCAAGGGGCTCCAATCCGCCGACGATGCGCGCCGCGCCCGCGACGTCGGCGCCAGCGCGGTGATGATCTCGAATCATGGAGGCCGGCAGCTCGACGGCGCGCCCGCGCCGGTTCATTGCATCGCGGCGATGCGCGAGGCCGTCGGCGACGGTCTCGAACTGATCCTCGACGGCGGCATACGGCGCGGCACGCATGTCCTCAAGGCGCTCGCCCTCGGAGCCAACGCCTGCTCGGTGGGCCGCGGTTATCTCTACGGCCTCGCGGCGGGAGGCCAGCCGGGCGTCGAACGCGCCCTGACCCTTCTCCATCGCGAGGTCGAGCGCGCCATGCGGCTCACCGGATGCGCCAGGATCGCCGACATCACGCCGGACCTGCTTTCAACGGTCCCGCTGCAAAAGCGTTAGGTCAGCGTTCGCGGAAGGCTTCCGCCTTCAGTTTGAGGACCGGTTTGACCAGATAGGACATGACCGATTTCGTCCCGGTGTGGATATCCACCGTGGCGCCCATGCCGGGCGTGATGGCGAGGCCTTCGCTCTCGTCCCCGAGATAGGGCTTCTCGGTCCTGACAACGACCTTGAAATAGGGCATCGCGTTTTCCGGCACCGTCGAGTCCGGCGCGACCGAGACCACTTCGCCTTCGATGCCGCCGTAGCGCGCGTAATCGAAAGTATCGATCTTCACGGTCGCCTTCTGGCCCGCGCGCACGAAGCCGCGGTCCACCGGGTTGAGCTTCGCCTCGACGACGAGATCGTCTTCCGACGGCACGATATCCATGATCGCTTCGCCCGGGCGCACCACGCCGCCGATGGTGTGATAGCGCGAATTCTTCACGATCCCGGTGATCGGGCTCTTGATGGTCGAGCGCGTCTCCTGATCGTCCGCCGTGGTCAGCAGTTCCTTCGTGCGCGCGATATTGAGCTCCGCCTCGCCCAGGAATTCCTGCGCTTCGCGGCTGAACTTGAAGGATAACTCCTTCACGCGTTCCTGCGCCTCGCCGAGGGCGGCGCGCGCGCGGGGCGCCGCCTCGCGCATCGAAGCCGCTTCCCCGTTGAACGCTTCCACCTGGCTCTGGATCTGGCTGTGTTCGAGCTTCGACGTCAGCCCGTCCTTCAGGAGATCCTGCGAGATGGCCAAGCGCTCCCGGGCCAGCGTCAGGCTGTTCTCCGCCGCCGTCAGGCGCGCGTTGGTTTCGCCCACATCGCGCCGGCGCTGGACGACCTGGCCTTCGAGCACGGCCCGCGTCGCGTTGAACTCCTCCTGGCGGGCGCGGTATGTCGCTTCTTCGGCCTGGGCCAATTTCGGCTGCCGGGCCGCGATTTCGGCCGGGGCCACATAAGGCTTGCCGCCCGCTTCCGCTTCGAGCCGCGCTTTCGCGAGCAGAAGCCCGTCGAGGCGGATCTGAAGCTCGTCGCGGTTGTTGGCGAGCTGGCCGAGATTGATCTGCACCAGGGGCGTGTCGAGGCGCACGATGTCGCCGTCGCGCACGTAGATGTCCTCGATGATCCCGCCCTCGAGGTGCTGGATCGTCTTGATGCGCCCCTGCGGCACCACTTCGCCCGTGGCGACGGAGACCTCGTCGAACCGCGCGATCAGCGACCAGACCAGGAACAGGCCGATGAAGCCCATCAGGGCCCAGGAGACCGGCCGCCACGACGGCGCGCTATGGGCCGCAACGAGATTTTCAAGACGCGTGAAGGGTTTCATGCGGCGCCGCCTTCCACGACACGCACCGCCGGGGTGTTTTCGGCGCCCGGCCTGGGCCGGAGCGCGCCCAGCGCTTCCAGCGTCTTTTGCGTCGGGCCCGCCGTTTTGATGCGCCCACGCTCGACGATCACGACATTCTGGCAGGCGTGCACCATCGGCGGGCTATGCGTGACCAGGATGATGGTTTTGTCCTTGGCCATGCCCGTCAGACTCTGACGCAGCTCTTCTTCGCCCGCGCGGTCGAGACTTGAGGTCGGCTCGTCCATGACCAGGATCGGCGGATCGTCGAGCAGCGCGCGCGCGATCGCGATGCGTTGCCGCAGCCCTCCGGGCAACTGCCCTCCGCCTTCTCCCACCGGCGTGCCGTACCCTTTCGGCATGGTGACGATCAGGTTGTGGGCGCGCGCGGCGGTCGCGGCGCGAATGATCTCCTCGTCCGTCGCCTCGGGTTTGGCATAGGCGATATTCTCGCGGATGGTGCCGGCGAACAGAACGCAGTCCTGCGGCACGTAGCCCATCCAGCGCGCGAGGTCCCGCCGCGCGAATTGCGAAAGATCGGCGCCGTCGACGAACACCTTGCCCTGGTCCGGTTTGTAGAGCCCCAGAATGATCTTCGCGAGGGTCGTCTTGCCGCCGCCGTTCGGCCCCATGATCGCGGTCATCCCCGTGGCGGGGATCTCGAGTTTGATCTCCTCCACCGCCGGCGCCGCTTCGGCGGCGTAGCGGAACGTGGCGTTGTCCAGCGTGATGCGGCCCTTCGGGCGGTCCATCCGGATCGGGCTTTCCTGCAGATCCTCCGCCTCGCCGAACACATGCACGAGACGCTGCGCCGACTGCTTGAACGCGGAATAGGTCCGCCACGTTCCCACCAGCTGGTTCATCGGGCTGAGCAAGCGGTTGGAGAGCATGTTGGCGGCGATGAGACCGCCCATGGTGAGGTTCTGACCGAGGATCGCCACGGCGCCGACGGTGGTCATCGCCACGGTGGCGATCAATGTCAGGCTCTGCCCGGCGTACATATAGAGGTCGTTCTGAGCGCCGCGGTTGATGCCTTCAACGATGGAATCTCCCTGGCGGCGTTCCCACTCGTCCTTCATGCGCTCGCTCAAGGCCAGCGCCTTTACGGTGGTGCGGCCCAGGATGATTTCGGAGATCAGCGAATCCCGCGTCACCACCTTTTGCTTTTCCCTGTCCGCCGCCGCGTCGACGAAACGGCCCGCATGCCAGGCCAGCGCGATAAACAGCGCGAAGACGACCAGCAGCACCCAGAACACCGGCCATGCGATGATCGCGATCATGACGAGGAAGACGCCGCCGAAGAGCAGGTCCGTCGCCAGCACGGCGGTTTGCCCCGAGAACACGTTGCGGATCACGTCGGCGTCGCGGAACAACAGGTGCCAGTAATTGCCGGGACGGGATTCCAGCGTGCGCAGCGGCAGTGCCAGCAGCTTGTTCACCACCCGGCTCGAAACCTCGACATCGATCTTCAGCGCCACCGCCTGCAACATGCGCGAGCGCGCCTTGCGCAGCGCGAAATCGAAGCCGATGACCACGAGGATCCCGATGACCAGCCCCTGCAGCGTGCTGAGGCCCGAATGGAAAATCACGCGGTCGTAGACTTGAAGCACGAACACCGGCACGGCGATGGCCAGAAGATTGAGGAAAAACGACACCGCCAGCACCTCCTTGAAGAGGGGCTTCAGCGGCGCGAGGAGGCTTCTGAGCCAGGCCGGAACGGGGTCCTGGACGGGCGGGTCGGACAGGGTCTGCATGGGCGGGAATTTAACCCATCCGCGGCCGCTTGTGAGCGATTTTTCGTTGAAAAATGAGGGTTTTAGCCCACGGTTGTTGGACCGGCCGCAACAGGTTGGGGTAAACTCCATCGCTTCAGGGATCGGGGGATTTCGCGTGCGGGACGATATTCACTCTACAGACGGCGCCAAGGCCCGCGTGGCTGGGAAAATCGGCGCGAAAATCCGGTCTGTTCCATGGGCCAATGCGCTGAGCCTGCGCTGGTGGGGCCGCTGGTTCCGCGGCGCGATGATGCAGTCCGGGCGGCTCACCACGCTCCTCGTGCTGCTCGGGTTGCTGTTCGTGCGCATCGACGATCCCGTCGCCCTTCAGGTCCTGCGCGCCCGCGTGTTCGACTTCTACCAGGTTTTGAAACCGCGCGAGATGCCGGCCGAAAGTCCCGTGGTCGTCCTCGACATCGACCAGAAGAGCATCAACGAGCTGGGCCAGTTTCCATGGCCGCGCACCGCGGTCGCGGACTTGATTACAAACGCAACCGCGCTCGGCGTGAACGTCATCGGCTTCGACATCGTGTTCTCCGAACCCGACCAAACCTCTGTCGCCAAGATCGTGGAATCCGTTCCCGCCGGGCTGATCGCGGACGATATTCGCGCGCGCCTGCTGGGCGTGCCGACCAACGATGCGATCCTCGCCGCCGCCATCAAGCAAAGCGGCAAGGTCGTCCTGGGCCAGACCACCGTCCGGGAAACGCTCGATTACAAGGGTGTTCCGCCGCGCACCTCCTTTGCGGTGATCGGCGACAACCCGATGCCCTATCTCACGCGGGGGCAAAGCGTCTTGCGCCCCTTGCCGGAACTCGACCAGGCGGCCGCGGGCCGCGGCGTGTTTGCGCTCTCCGACAAGTCCCTCGACGGCATCGTCCGCTCGGTCCCGATCGTCGTCACGAACGACGACACGCTGTATCCCTCGCTGATCCTTGAAATGCTGCGGGTCGGCTTGCGCGGGCGTACGATCGGCATCGCCACCGACGCTTCGCTGCTCGGCGTCACGCAAATATTCGTCCGCCCGCCGCGCAGCCGCGAGTCCTATGTCATCGAGACCGACGGCCATGGCGAACTGCGGCCGTACTTCCGCTCGCACGCGTCCTGGAGCCGGCAGTACGTTTCCGCGACCGACGTGATTCACAACCGGCTGGCGCCCGACGCCCTCAAGGGCAAATACGCCCTTGTCGGCATGTCCGCGACGGGCCTGCTCGCGGATCTGCGCGCCTCGCCGCTGGACTCGGTGATGCCGGGGGTCGAAGCCCACGCCAACATCCTTGAGAACGTGCTGTTCGACAACCAGCTCAAGTATCCGAACTACGCGCTCGCGGCCGAGCTGATCGCAGCGACGGTCATCGGCACGATCATGATCGTCATAACCCCCATGGTGGGCATCGGCCCCGGGTTCGCGGTCTTCGCGGCCGTGTCCGGGGGATTCGCCTGGTACTCGTGGGACTCCTTTGCCTCGCGCTTGGAACTGATCGATCCCACGTTCCCGATCGCATCGGCCTTCCTCTTCTACGCCTTCCTCGCCTTCGCCGGATACATGCGTACGGAATCTCAGCGCAAGCAGGTCCGCAGCGCCTTCGGCCAATACCTCTCGCCGGCCCTGGTGCAAAAACTCGCCGACGACCCCTCCAAGCTCACGCTCGGCGGCGAGAACCGCGAGATGACTTTTATGTTCTCGGATATCCGCGGGTTCACGTCGATCTCCGAGCTGTTCGACGCGCAAGGGCTCACGCGCCTCATCAACCGGCTCCTGACGCCGCTCACCAACGTGATCCTGTCGACCAACGGGACGATCGACAAATATATGGGCGACTGCGTGATGGCCTTTTGGAACGCGCCGCTCGAAGTCAAGGACCACGGCCCCAGCGCCTGCAAAGCCGCCCTCGGCATGGTGCAGGCGGTGAAGGATGTGAACAAAGCGCTTGAAGCGGAAGCCAAGGCCGAGGGGCGCGAGCACCGCGTGCTCAACGTCGGCATCGGCATCAACTCCGGCATCGCCTGCGTCGGCAACATGGGCAGCGAGCAGCGCTTCGACTATTCGGTGCTCGGCGACAGCGTCAACCTCGCGTCGCGCCTCGAGGGCCAGTCCAAGTCCTACGGCGTCACCGTCGTCGTCGGCGAAAACAGCGCCGCGCTCGCCGATATGTACCCGCTGCTCGAACTCGACCTCATCAAGGTCAAGGGCAAGAAGCAGGCCGTGCGCATCTTCACCCTCGTCGGCGCGCCCGAGCTGAAAGAACAGTCCTGGTTCGTCGAACTCAAGCGGACGCACGACGCCGTATTGGCCGCCTATCGCGCCCAACGGTGGGACGAAGCGGGCCGCCGCATGGAGGCGGCGCGCGCCATTGTCCGCGCGCATGCGGGACTGGTGACGGAACTGCTCGCCTTCTACGACATCGTCGCCGAACGCATCGCCGAATTCCGCCTCGCCCCGCCGGGCGCGGACTGGGACGGCGTCTATGTGGCCACGAGCAAGTAAATCCGCGCCGCCGGCTTACGCCGCCGCCGTGTAGATTTGGATGTCGCTTGCGGCAAGCGTGACACCCGGCGTCGCCGCGACCGCGGAATAACCCTCGGCCGCGCCGTTCGCGTCGTAATAGAGGGTGCTGTCCGCCACGCTGAAGATCAGCGCGGCCGCGCCCGCCGCGAAGGCGGCGTTGTCCCCCGCCGCGGCGCCGTCGAACGGTCCTTCCACGACCGAGAAGTTCACGCCCTGCGCCACGGCGCCGATCGCGAAGTCCGCCAGCGCGATGTGGTCCTCGCCGGGCGTGAAGTCGGTGATGGTGTCGCCGCCGTCTTCGGGCCCGCGCAGGACAAAGACGTCCGCGCCCGCGCCGCCGGTGAGCGTATCGGCCCCGCCGCCGCCGGCAAGCATGTTGTCCTTGTCGCTGCCGATCAGGACGTCCGCATGATCCGTGCCGATCAGGTCCTCGATGGAGATCAGGGTGTCGGTTCCACCGAACCCGTCCGTGGCCGTGCCGGCGGCGAGGTCGATCCGGACCCCGCCCGCATCGGCGCTGTAGTCCGCGGTATCGGCGCCGAGCCCGCCGATGAGGCGGTCCGAGCCCGCGCCGCCGACGAAGCGGTTGCCGCCGTCGCCGCCGAGCAGCAGGTCGTCGCCCGCCCCGCCGTCGAGCACGGTTCCGGTTCCGCGGCCGACGAGGACGTCGTCGCCCGCGGCCCCGAAGAGATCGCCCTCGCCCTCGTGCGTGACGGCGCGCGCCACGAGGGTCAGGCCGTGATCGCTGAAGACGGTATCGAGCGCCACGCCGTCGAACTGCGCCAACCCGCTCGCCTCGTGGAACATGCCCTCGCGCGCGCTCCAGGTGAACACGTCGAAACTGTCGCCGGCCGCCGCGGCGAAGGACAGCCACGGCAGGAGGACGAGCGTTCCGCCGGCGGCGAAGCGCCCGGTGACCGCAAGCGTATCGTAGTCCTTGGGCGCGCGGCCGCCGAGTTCGACCAGGGTCCGGCTGCGGGCGCCGAACACGGCATTGCCGTCGATCGTCAGGCGGCCCGGAGACGCCCCGGGGCTGATGCTGGAGGTGCCGTTGTTGGTATACGTCCCGCCGCCCATGCTGATGGTGCCCGAACCGGTGATGGCGCCGCCGTTGGTGAGCGCCCCGCCGTTGAGGTTCAAGATCCCCGCGACATTGAGGGTCGCGCCGCTCTGGTTGTTGAAGAGGGCCGCGCCGCCGCCGGTGACATTCACCGTGACGCCGGAGGATATCGTGAAGACGCCGCTGCTCGCGTTGTCGAACGCATTGGCCGTCAAATCCAGGGTCGTGGCCCGGTAGGCGGTGACGGTTCCCGTATTGACGACGTGGGCGGAAACGGTCGAACCGTTCAGGTTGATTTCGCCCTGGTTCGTCACCAGTCCGCTGCCGGCCAGCGTGCCTTTAAAGCCCGTGCCGATGTTGTCGTAATAATAGGTATCGCCCAGGTTCAGCACGAAGCCCGTGGGCAGCAGCTGCGCGGCGTTCAGTTCGAGGGCGCCGAGGAAGATGTTGATGGCGCCGCCCGACGCCAGCGTCAGGGTGCCGCCCGCCTGGTTGCGCAGGATCCCCGGCGAAGCCCCGGATCCAAAGTCCGGCGAACCGTGGATCTCGACAACGTTGCTGCCGATGTCGACCACGCCGCCGGAAAGATTGGTGAACGTATGCTCGGAGATGTGCAGAACCGCGTCGTCCGCGCTGCCGCCGCTGCGCGTCAGCGTGACCAGGCCGCTGTTGTCGACGTCGGTCTGGAATCCCAGGGTGCTGTTTTTCCCGTTGTTGACGTTGTCCTCGACCAGCACGATGGCGCCGGTCTCGAGCGTGACGAGGCCGTTGGAGAACGTCAGCATATCGTTGCCCGTCTCCTTGACGTCGATCCGCCCGCCGCTCTCCACCGTGACCTCGGCGCCGACGCCCGACGAACCGGCGTCGATGGCTTGAATGAAGCCGCCGTTCTTGACCAGGACCGTGTCGTAGGTCAGCGAGCCGCGATTGAAGTCGAGGCCGCCTTCCACGGTGAAGGTCAAGGAGGACCCGTCGCTATATACGTGGCTGACGTAGTTATAGGCGGTTCCCGGCTGGCCGATGACGAACCTCACGTTCTGCGCAAGCGTGAAGTCGTCCTTGAAGACGAGATAGGACTCGTCGAGATTGGAACTCGCCCCGCCCTGGAGGGCGACGGTCGCGATCCCCGTGCCCGTATAGGTCAATTCCGACCCGGTTTCGAAAACGAAGTCGGTATTGGCGTCGAGAACGAGCGTCGTTCCGCCATGGAGCACGATCTCGCCGAGGTTGAAGCCCCGGCCGTAGAAGCGCGTATCCATCGCGAGGGTCAGCACACCCGCCGCCGCATTGACGAAATTGCTGGACCCGATGGACGCCGCCCCCGTGCCCGACACGTTGATGGCGCCGTTGTTGGTGAATCCCTGGTTGTTGGGACTTGACGGGTTGAGATAGTCGTAGGAACCGCTGTTATAGAACGAGACGTCGGCGCCGTTCGAGGTGATGTTGATCGTGCCGTCGTTCGTGACGTTGTACCAGAGGTCTGCGTTGACGGTCGCGTCGTTGGCGAGGGTGCCGGCGGCGAGATTCAAGGTTCCGGCGGAGCCGATGCGGAAAGCGGTCGTGTTGTTGTAATTCGAGGACGCGAACAGGCTGGCATGGATATTGTTCGCGCCCGCGACGCCGCCGGTCACGTTGACCGTGCCGTTGACCACGAACTGGGCGTTGGAACCGCCGATGGTCAGGACGGTGACGTTCACGACGCCGTTGATGGTCGTAAGGCCGTCCGCGGTCCAGCGGGCGGAGTTGTTGCCGTCGAAGCTGCCGAACCTGAGGGTCGGGCCGCCCGCCTGCAGCGTGAAGCCGTCGTAGGTCCTGAAGTAGGCGTCGGCGCCGCCGTCCTGGGAATCGTCGAAGAACACGGTCCCGGTGCCGGCGAAAGCGCCTTGGAAGGAGCCGGCGTTCTGCATGTGCAGGTAAGCCGAGCCGTAGCTGTTGCCGTAGTAGGTCAGCGTCTTGCCGGCGGCGACGTCGATGATGCCCGTATTGAGGATCGAGCTTCCGCCGATGACGGCGTCGGCGTTCACGTCGATCGTCGACTCCTGGCCGGACGTGGCGCTGCCGACGTTCACCATCTGCCCCGTCAGCTCGATGCGGCGTGTGCCGTTGTCGCTGCCGTGGAACCGGACGATGCCGCCCGAGGTGTTGACGAATTGCCCGCTCCCGAGAAGGTGGAGCACGGCGTCGTGATTGCCCGTGAGGCTGTTGAAGAGCCGGATCACGCCGGTATTCTGGAAGGAGTTGGCGTACTCGATCTCGAGCGTTGAATCGTCGTTCGCGACGACGATATCCATAAAACCTGCGTTGTAGATGTTGGGCAGGCTGGAGCTGTCCTCGCCGTCGATGGAGAAGTCGGCGTCGACGAACTCCATCAGGCCGTCAACCGTGAAGTCCGGCGACGATTCGTCGCTGAAGAGCAGCGCGCCCGCCGTGCCCGCGAAGACGCCGTCCACGGTCATGTCGCCGCCGACGGCAAGGGCGTCGCCGCCTTCCATCGTCACCTGCGCAGATGTCGCGATATCGACGTTGCCGAGAACGCCGAGGCCCGTATCGGTGCCGTTGCGCGCGATGGTCAGGTGCGCGGAATCCTGGAGATGAATCGAGTGGACGGCGTTTGCCCCGCCGTACGGCTGGCCGTTGTCGAACAGCACGTCGTCGCTGCCGTTCAGGACGACGTCGGCGTTCGTGCCGGGAACCGCGCTGATCGACCAGTTCGCGGTGTTGAACCAATCGTCGTCCGAACCGGTGAAGAGCGCCGTGACCGCGCTCTGCGGCACCACCTCGACGACAAGAGGCGTCGGCGGTCCCATGAGAATGGTGTGGCTTGCGATCTGGTCGCCCACGCTCACGCGGCCGCCGCCGCTGCTCGTCGAGAATGCGCCGGCGTACGCCGAATCCAGGGCGCGCACCAGCAGGGAGGGCGGAGAGCCCGGCGGGAAGGACGCCGCGGGCACGAAGCGGAGCTGCGTGCCGACCGACAGGATCAGGCCGGTTCCGTCGTTGGCGACGGCGCCGATGTCGTGCCAGGTCGTGCCGCTGTCCGGCGACCATTGCCATGTGCCCTGCGTCACGAGGTCGGCTTCGTTGCCGACGACGACGGCCCCGATGAACGAGCCGTCGGGATCGAGGAACTGGCCCGCGAAAATGTCCGCGAGGGAGACGCCGGCCGGATCGGTCTCTCCCTCCTCGACGTCGGGGATCTCGTTCAAGCCGAGCAGGATGGGCCGGTCGTTCACGTAATTGACGTGAAACGTGATGACCTGCGTCACCGGCGGCGCGGTGCCGTCGTTGACGCTGACGGTGATCTGGTCCGGCGTCGGGCTGCTGACGTAGTTGGGGTCGGGGGTATAGGTGAATTCGACCGTGCCGCCGTTGATATAACGCGGCCCGCTGATGGTGCCGGACGTCGGCCCGGAATCCACGGTGAAGGACAGCAGCGCGCCCTGATCGGGATCGCGGGCCGTCACGCGGAACGTGAACGGCGTATCCTCCAGCACCTCGAAGTCATAGCCGCCTCGCCCGATGGGCGGCGCGGGCACGATCCATTCCGGACTGCCCGAGACCGCGCCGGTATAGACGCCCGTGACGCCCGTCACCGAATCCGCGGCGTTGGACCCTTGGCCGTCGGCGAAGGAATAAAAAGCGACCAGTCCTTCCGAATTCATGTCCGACAACGGGTCCATGTCGGTGAGCGCCGCGACCGCGTAGGAGTCGAGCGCCGTCTCCCACACGCTGACGCGCGAAACGTCGCCGCTGAACCAGTCGCTGTAGTTCAACTGGCCGATTTTCAGAGGTTCCGAACCGGTATGGCGCGTGGAGACGGTATCGGAACCGCCCGTTGCGGCGCCGTTGACATACAGGCGCATCTCGCCGCTGGACGCGTCGTAAGTCGCCGCGACCGAATACCAGAGGTCCTTTTGCAGGGCGACGCCGCTGACGATGTGGCCGAAGCTCGAGGTCCCGTCGCTCACGTCGAACACGAGCGTATTGTCGGTGTCGACATAAACGCGGACTTCCCAGTCGGAATACGGCGCGGAACCTCCCGCGGCCTTGCCGAAGATCGTGCCGGGGCTCGATAGATCGCCCGATGCATGGTCGAGACGGATGTCCGCCGACAGCGTGAAACTGCGGTCGAGCGCGCGGATATGGGTATCGACCTGCGTGTAGTAATAGCCGTTGAACCGGATCGCGTTGTCCGCGCCGGTGGTGACCGGCATGGGCGCTTCCTGTGCCCCGCCGCTGCCGCCCTGGCCGGTGCCGTCAAGTCCGCTGCCGCCCGTCACCTGGTTCGTGACCGACCCTGTCCCGTTGTTCTCGTCGAACTCGTAATCGGCGAACGTATAATAGAGCTTGAGGCCCGGTTCGTTGTTGAGCACCGGCCCGCCGCGGAACGTTTCGATCTCGCCGGCGGTGCGCACGTCGTCCCACACCCGGATCTCGCCCATGTCGCCGCGGAAGAACGCCGTTCCCGTGTCGTAACCGAAGGACGCGTATCCGTTCACCGTGAACGCGGCGGCGAAGTCGTCGCCGACGCCGAGGTCGCCGCCGTTCCGCGCCAGGCTGTCTTCCTGCGTATCGACATAGACCGCGATCTCGCCCGTCGCCGCGTCGAAGCTGTAGGACACGTAATGCCATTCGCCGTCGGCGACGGCGATCGATCCCTCGACGCTTTTGGTCTGGCCGCCGTGGATCAGCCGGACCTGGAGATAGCCGTTCTCCATCATGAAGAAGGCTTTGCCGCCGATATCCGAAAGCGTCTGCGCGCCGCCGTCCTGCGTGGTGCGGATCCACATCTCGACGCTGTGGGATTGAAGCGGGACCGTGCCGTTGGTGGCGACGTAGTCGTTCGTGCCGTCGAATTGGATATATGTGTTCCCCACGGCGGTGCCGGCGAACATCGGGGCCTGATTGCCGGTGCCCAGCGTCCAGGTGATCGAACCCGACGTCAGGGCGTCGAGGGCGTCGTGCTGCGGCTGGGTGATGGGATCGGTGATCGTCAGGTTGACGTCGCCGCTCACGAAATTCAGGTTCGCCGAGATATGGGCGTAGGTATCCGCGATTTCCTTGTAGCTCGTCGCGATCGGTGAAATCGGCTCGATGTCCAGAAGCTGCTGGATCGTCGCCGAACCTGTCACCATCGGAACGATAGGCAGAAGCGTGCCCGCGAATGTCGACGCCATGGCGGCGAGATTCGTGGCCGAATTCATCAGGCCGACGGCGCCGTCGACGATCCCCAGAACCTGCTCGACCTGGGCGAGCGTCGCCGTGCCGGTGATGACCGGCATGATGTTGGGGAAGGCCGTCAGGCGCGCGGCTCCGGCCACGAGGTTCGCGGCCGTGTCGGCCACGGCTTCGTAAAACACGGTGCCGGTGCCGTTCAGGGCATCGATCTGCGCGATGTCCGCGATGCTTGGGCTTCCGAGAAGCTGCGTGGAATAGTTGCCGGATATGCCCGCGCCGATGATGTTTTGGGCGGTATCTTCAATCACGACGACGGCCGCGCCCTTGCCGAGCAACGTCGCGACGTCGCCGGCGGAGAACCCGGTGACGCCCGACGTTACGGTCACCTGGCGCGTGACGAAATTGTCCGACGCCAGGAGGTTCGCGAGCGTTCCGCGGACAACCACGTTGTAGGTGCCGTTGGCGGCGTCGATGTTGTTCAGGTCGGCGGCGATGCCTGCGCCGTGAGCGATCACGATTGCCGGATGCCCCGCGATGATCCCGCCGCCGTTCAGGTAGGTCATGATGTTCGCGGCGGTGTCTTGAACCGCGCCATACGTGACCCCCGGGACCACGGCTTTAATCGTGCTCAGCTCGTTGATGGTCACCGGGCCGGTCGCGCGCACATTGTAGCCCGAGGTGATGACCGACGACGCGGTCAGGCCGCTCAGGAGCGCCCCGGATCCGACGACCGTCACGTTGCCGGCGCCGTTCGCCGTATCGATGCTGGCGAGCTGGCCGTTGGCGAGGTTCGACGTCGCCACCACTTCCACGTTTTTATTGGAGATGTAGGCGGCGCCGGAGCCGAGCAGCGTCGAGGCCGTGCCCGACACCGCCGCCGCCGAGACCGTTCCGTTCGTCTTGATGTCGAAGTCGCGCAGGATCTCGGCGCCGACGACGTCGGTGAACGCGACATTGGTGGCGGTGCCGACATAGCCGTGCGCGCGCATCACGTTGATGCTCGTATCGCCGATCGTTGTGGGCGTGACGGTCCCGGCGCCGTTGGCCGCGTCGACGGTCTTGATGTCGGCGATGCTCGCCGAATCCGTGACGATGACGTTTTGATTGTTGTAGCTGCCTTGCGTGGACAGCAGCGTGGCGATCGTGGCCGACGTGGACGACGGATCGGCCGAAATGGTGACTTGCGCGGTGCTGGTCGCCAGCACGCCGCCCGACGCATCCGAGAGGGCCAGCGAGAACGTTTCGGCCGGCTCGTTTGCCCCGAAGGCGTGGATCGGAACGGTGACCGTCAGCGATACCGTTCCGGGCGGGAACGTCAGCGTCCCCGACTGCGGACCGAAGTCGCTGCTGTCGGCCGTACCGGCGACCGTCGCATAGTTGACCGATACCGGGACGGACGTTGCCGCGGACAGCGTCACGGTGAAAACCACCGATGTCGCCGTGGCGTCGCTCACGGTCGTACCGCCGCTGAGCGTGATCTGCGGCACGACCGCTGCGGGCGGCGCGTCGGCCAAGATCGTACCGGTCGCGCTCCCGCCCGCGATCACGGCGCCGAGCGCGCCGGTCAGGCGCATGCCGAAGCTTTCCTCGCCTTCCTCGCTGGAATCGGCGGCAATCGGCACCGACACCGTTTGCGTCGTCTGGCCGGCAAGGAACGTCACGGTGCCCGACGTGGCCGTGAAGTCGGATCCCGCGGTCGCGCTGCCGTTTTCGGTGGCGTAATCCACGGTGATCGTATTCGTCGCCGGCGCCGACAGCGTGATCGTGAAACTCAGGGAGCCGGCCGCGGTGTCGCTCGTGGAACCGCCGCTGATCGAAACCGTCGGCAACGGCGGGTCGGCGGACACCGACACCGTGCCCGTCCCATTGGCGATTGTGCCGCGGACCGGATTCGAAAGTTGAACGGTAAAGCTTTCGGCCGGCTCTTGCGTATTGTCCAGCACGGTGCCGATGGAGATGGTCGCGCTCGCCTGCCCGGCGGCGAAGTTCAAGGTTCCGCTCGCGCTCTGAAAGTCGCCCGGCGAGGTCGCGCTGCCGGCCGCCGTCGCGAAGGAAACCGAACCCGGCAGCGTAAGATCGCCGGCGCGCGTGACCGTCAGGACCGCGGTCGCGCCTTCGGCGACCTGCACGCTGTCGATGGCATAGGTCGCCACGGGGTCGGCGAGAATGGAGACGGTGGCGCTGCCTTGGCCGATCGTTCCACCGACCGGGTTTCGTAGCGAGACGGTGAACGATTCCGCCTGCTCCTGAATTGTATCGCTTACGATCGGGAAGCCGATGGTTTGTGTCGTCACACCGATCCCGAAAACCAGCAGGCCGCCGCTTGCTCCGCCTGTGTCCGTACCGACCGTGGCGGTGCCGCTCTCGGCCGTATATCCGACCGCAACCGTGCGACTGAGATCGCCGCCGCGCGTCACGGTCACGACCGCGGTTGCCCCCTCGATCGCGGGGGCGCCGGCGCTGATCGAGAAGGTCGCGAGGGGATCTTGCTCGATGACGACCGTCGCGGTGCCGGCGGCCGGATCGATCAGGCCGCCCACGGGATTGATCAGCGCAACCGTGAACGTCTCGGCGGCTTCGCCGCCGACCGTTGCGCTGTCGGGCGCGATGGCGACGGTCACCTGCGCCGAGGCCTGTCCGGCGGCAAAGGAAATCGATCCGCGCGTGGGCGAGAAGTCGGAGCCTTCCGAGGCGCTGCCCGGCGCGGTCTGGTAGGTGACCGTTGTCGGCACATCCAGGAAACCGGTGCGGGTCACGATCAGCACGGCCGTGCCGGCCACCGCATCGGTGACCGTGACACCCGCGATCGACAGCGACGGAAGCGGCGGGTCCGCCGCGATCGTGCCGCTGGCCGAGCCGCCGATGATATTCGCCGGCGCGCCGCTGCCCGCGCTCGCGCCGTTCAGCGAAACCGAGAAGCTTTCTTCCGGTTCCCCGTTCGCGTTCGCCAGCACGGTGACGGTCACCGTCTTGGACGTTTCGCCCGGATTGAAAGTGACCGTGCCCGCGTTCGCCGTGAAATCCACGCCCGCGCCCGCGCTGCCGCTGGCCGTCGCGTAGTTGACCGACGCGGACACGCCGACGTTGCCGCTGCGGGTAATGGTGAACGTGATCGTGCTTTGCGCCGCGTCGGTCGTGCCGCCGCCCGCGATGCTGAACAGCACGGGATTGGGCGGCGGCTGCGGGGGTTGGATGACGGGTTGCGTCGGCCCCTGGACCGGAGCCGTGCCCGTCCCGGCCGTGTTTGTATTCGTGCCCGTGCCCGTCCCGGTACCCGTGCCCGTCCCCGTCGCGCCCGCGGCGTTTTGCGTCCCCGCGGTCCCCTGCTGCGCCGCGCCTTGCGTGCCGGTTCCCGCGTTGGGATTGCCGGTCGAGGCGAGGGTCCCCGCGACGTTCCCGGTGTTGATCGCCGGTGTCTGCGTCGTCTGCGACGGCGGCGTGGTCGGCGGCGCGCCGTCGGCGGGAGGCGTGCCGTCCGCGCCGGCGTCACCGCCGGTTGCCGCGCCCGCGTCGCCGCCGGGTCCCGCGGGACCGCTCGAAGGCGCATTCGTGCCGCCGCCTTGCGGGGTCGGGATGAGGTTCGGCTGCTGCTGGATCTGGGTCTGCAGGTTGTTCACGGCGTCGAGCACCGCGCCCGCGATGTTCTGGATCTGCTGCGGCGTGAACTGCACGGCCGTCGGCGGCGTGTTCGGCAGGCCCGTCACCGGGTCCGCGTTCCACTGCCAGCCGTTGTTGCCCTGGACCGCGTCGCCGATCACGGTTCCATTGGGCAGCGTCAGTGTGATGCGGCCCGCGGTTTCGTTGCCGGCTGCGTCGGTCCCCGTCGGCCGATTCACGACGGTTACGTCGCCGGTGACGGGATCGTAGGTCGCAAGGACGCGCGTTCCGCGAATCCCGATGGTCGCCACGGGCGTCTGGAACACCATGTTGTCGGCGCCGGACTTGGCGATGCCGCCCGAGACGAATTCCGCCGCGCCCGAAACCAGGCGCAGCGTCCCTTTCCCTGCGGCCTTCGACGGATCGTAAACCAGCTCGTCGAGCACAAGCTCGCCGTTCTCGCCCAGCGCCAGCGTCGTGCCGTCGACAAAGACCAGGCCGACTTGCGCGCCGGCGTCGGTTTCGACGATGTCGTCCTGATACAGCGGATCGCCGATCTTCAGTTGGACTTCCGAACCGTCCGCGGCGCGGATACCGCGCACGACCCCCGTCAGCGAGCGCACGACGCCCGCAACCGGACCCGGCGCGCCGGCCGCCGCCGCCGCATATTGTTCGGGTGCGATCGAGCCCGCGAACTGGCCGGCCAGTTCGCCGGGGATATGAGTCGAAACGCCGTCCGACACCGTCGGCAGGTGATCGTTCAGGAAGAAGCCTTTGACGATGTACTTGATGCCGTTGGGCGCGCTGATGACCAGGTCCACGCCCGCTCGGCTGAACATGCTGGTGAGCAGAAGCTCGCGGTTCGCGATGACGACGACCCCGTCCTCGGCATGGACCTCGCGCACGTCCAGCCATTGCCGTACCGCTTCCGGAGCGGCGGCGGACAATTGAGATGATTCCCCTGGTCTAAAATCGGTGCGCAAGTGGCCCGCCAATACTTATGGAGCGAGGAGCGGGTCGGCCGCCCTGCTCGGGGTTCAGGTCTATTTCGCCGCCGCGCCTGCGGAGACGGCCTCTGCTTCCAGCCGCCCGATCGCGAGCAGGAGCTGATAGGCCGCAAGCCGCGCATCGTAGAGAGCCGAGGCGTAGTTGATGCGCGCCGAAAACACTTCGTTCTCGGCATCGAGAACGTTGATCACGGTTTCCTTGCCCGCCTCGCGCAACTTGGTGCGCGAGCCGAACACTTCCGAAGCGATGTTGACGGCGTTCTCGAGAAGACCGACGCGCTCGTTGGCGGTCTGCAGCGCGTGCCACGCAAGGCGCGTCTGCTCTTCGATCTTGCGGCGGGCCTGCTGATAGTCCGCGCGCCGCGCATCGGTGTCGGCGGCCGCCTGCGCGGCGCGCGACTGGGTCGAGAGCCCGCTGAACAACGTCCATGTGGCCTGCACTTTCGCCGACTTGTCCCGGCGGATGCCGGGCGCGCCGTTGAAGTCGCGCTCGTACTTGCTTTGCAGGACGATATCGAGGCTCGGATAATATTCGGCATTGATCGCGTCGCGCTGCTCTTCGCCGATATCGATGCGCTTGTTGGCGCTTTCGACCTGCGCGTTCTCGGCCAGGGCGATGGCGACCGCGTCCTCGACGGTCTTGGGCAACAGGCGGTCGGGCGGCGGCGGCAGCGCCATGCCCTTCTGCTCGGGCGGATGGCTGAAGACCTGAAGATAGCGCGCGCGGGCTTCGTCGAGCGCGCCGCGCGTCGCGACAAAACGCTCCATCGAGAATTGAAGCCGGGACTTTGCCTGAAGGACGTCGACGCTGATGCCCGACCCGCGGCGCACGCGCTCGTCTTCGAGGTTCAGCTGCCTTCTGATGTTGTCCCCGTTCTGCGAGGTCAATGTCACGAGTTCGGCCTGGCGCAGCACGTTGATATAAGCCATGGCGCCCTCGTACAGGACATTCTGACGCGTGTTGGTCAGCGACAGATCGAGCACGTTGAGCTGCAGGCGGGCGGCGCGGCGGTTCGCGAACTTGCGGCCGCCGTCGAAGATGTTCTCGCGCAAGGTCAGCGCGTAGTTCTCGGCGTCCGTATCGAACGGGCCGTCGGGCGAAGCGCGGAACGCGGGTGTGTTGATGCGCTCGTAGCCGTTGCCGCCCGCGACATCCAGGGTCGGAAGGAACGGCGACAGCGTCGCCCGCAGGCCCTGCGCGCCGGCGGCGCGCTGCGCTTCGGCGGATTTGATCATGGGATGGTCGCTCGCAAGGCCGCGCAGCTCAGCCTCCAGCGACTGAGCAATAACAACGGACGTCGGCGCGCTCACAGCTAAAACCGCGCAAACGACGAAAAAACACGACCGCATCGAACAAAAAACCCCCGTAAGCCCTCTCGCCGTCTCTATAGGAAGGGTTTCGGGGCGTCAACGAATGGCGTGTATCAACAAAACCACATGTAAGATATTGAATATAAAAGATATTTTTGATCGTTCGGATCGCGAGTCGAAACCGATGGACGCCCCCCAAACCGCACCTATTAGCAGACACTCCACAGACTCGCACAACCGACAGTAAGCCCCCCTCAACGCCGACACCCCTCATAATTAAGTATACTGTCCCCTCAATTAGTTGCGGGGACAGTATACTTAATTATGAGCCGGTCGCCGTTATCGGCTGAAATCGAACAAGGGCCCCCCGTAGCCGGCCTCGACCGGCAGGCGCGCGCGCGGTCCCTCCGGCGTGTCCTCGATCGCCGGGAGCACGGTGACGATCCGGCGCGCGCGCGCGGTCTCAAGAGCTTCCACAACGGTCCGGGCGCGGCCGAGCTTCTCGAGATTGCGGCGCGTGACGAACTCCAGCCGGCCTCCGCCCTCGCCGGCCAAGGCCCGCGCCGGCGCGATCCAGCACGAGTCCACGAGTTCCTCGCCGTCGTGCGCCGCGACCTGGCCGGCCGGCGCGGCCGCGAGAAAGAACATCGTATCGAAGCGTTTGGGGAATAGGCCCTCGGGCGTGATCCAGTGCGCGAAGGGGACAAGCAGGTCCGTCGCGAGGACCAGCCCCTCTCCCTCCAGAAACTCGGCGAAAGCGAGCCCGCCG
>JADZAK010000112.1 GCA_020852595.1 Rhodospirillaceae bacterium | reverse complement strand
GCCTTTTGTATTTTGGCGTCTCGGGTTAACCGGACTCTTAACGCAACGGAAACCACCCCGCTCGTACCTTCGGGAGTCTGCCCCGTTGAAAGGTCGAGTCCCCCGTGAGCGTATTAGAGATCCGTTCCGCCACCGCCGACGACGCCGCCGCCATTGCCTCCGTCGTGCGCGAGTCCTGGCTCGACGCCAACAAGAACATCATCCCCGCCGACAGCCGGCGCGCCCTGACCAACTCGCGCGACCTGGCCGCCTTCGTGGCCGGCGAATGGAACAGCATCAACGTCGCCCTGGTCGACGGCGAGATCGTGGGAACGGCGGGCGTGAACCCCGCCGGCGTGATCTGGATGCTTTATGTATTGCCCGCTTATCAGGGCTGCGGCGTGGGCTCGGCCCTTTATGACGCCGCGATTGGAACCCTCAAATCGACGGGCCAGCGCAAGGCCCTGCTCGAAGTCCTGGCCGCCAACGAGAACGCCGTGGCGTTCTATCGCGCCCGCGGGTGGGTGCCGGAAGGCCGGCGGACCGAGCATATCCCCGGTTTCCGCTTCACCGCGCTGCGCATGGGTCTCGCGCTCGCCTAGGTCAGGCGGGAGCGAGAGAGTCCAACAAACTAGCGATTGGTGCGTTCCGAACGGGCGCGGCGGCGCGACTGCTTGGCCTTCGCTTTGGCTTTGCGCTTGTTCGCGCGCATCTTCTTGCTGGCTTTACGTGCGTGGCTCATAGGGCCTCCTTGTTGGTGTGACGGGCCGCACCCCGTTAAAAGGTACAGTTCGTGGGCGATATACCATCCTGCGGCCTCAAACTCCATATCGGCGGTAAGGACTCATCGGCTTGAATGTTCAGGCGCGGAAGTAGAAAGTCGATCGCGTGATGGATCAAATCGAACTTTTCGGCCGCCTGGCGCTCGCCTTCGCGGTCGGTCTCATGATCGGCATCGAGCGGGGCTGGCAAAGCCGCGCCATGGAAAGCGGGACCCGGGCGCTCGGCGCGCGCACCTTCGCGCTGATCGGATTGCTGGGCGGCGCGATCGCGCTTGTGGGTCAACTGACGGACGACCTTTTCACCGCACTCGCGAGCCTTGGCTTCATCGTCTTCATCGCCGTGATCTACTACACCGGCCTGCTGAAGGATCAAGGCCGCGGCGCCACCACGGAGATCGCGGCGATCCTGACGTTCAGCCTCGGCATCGTCGCCATGCGCGGCGCCATGGAAGTCGCGGCCGCCGCGGCCGTCGTTGTCGCGGCGACGCTCGGTGTGAAAGAGCCGCTGCATAAGTGGATTAAACGTATCGACGAGGATGAACTGACAGCCGTCATCAAGCTGCTGATCATCTCCGTCGTGGTGCTGCCGCTCCTTCCCAATCGAGGTTATGGGCCGGGCGAAGCGATCAATCCCTATGTGCTGTGGTGGATCGTCGTGGTCATCGCCGCCATCTCCTTCGCGGCCCATACCGCAATGAGACTGTTCGGCGAGAAAGCGGGCGCCGCCAGCGTCGGCCTGCTCGGCGGCTTGGTATCCTCCACGGCGACGACGATCGCGTTCGCGCGCTTCGCAAGGGAGCATGTCTCGCTTTCGCGCTATGCCGCCGGCGGCATCGCGCTTGCCAGCGCGGTCATGTTCATTCGCGCGCTGGTCCTGACCGGCATCCTTTTCAAGGATGCCGCCGAACTTCTGTGGCTGCCGATGAGTGTGGCCGGCATGACGTCCCTGGCGGTGGCCGCGATGATGAGTTTCGCCAAGCAGCCGAAACAAGACCGCGTGATCGAACCGGAGGCCTCGGCGGATATCGGAACCGGATTGAAGTTTGTGGCCGCCTTCATCGCGGTCGCGCTGATCACGCACTACGCCCAAGAGACCTTCGGCCAACGGGGCGCATTGATCGCCTCGGCGCTCGGCGGACTGGTGGATGTCGATGCCACCAACGCGACCATGGCGCGGCTTGGCGCAAGCGGCGGAGCGACCGTGTTCGAGGTGACGGCGGCGGTGTTGCTTGCCGTGGCGGTCAACTCCATTGCGAAAGCGGTCTATGCGATTGCGATCGCTGGACGGCGCTTCGCGCCCCTCGCCGCCATGGTGTTCCTGCCGCCCTTGATGACGGCCGGCGCGGCTTTCCTGATCGAACGCCGGCTGTTCCCGTAGAGGCTGTCGCAGCAAAATCGAATCAACGGCGCCGCGTCCCGCCTTTTATTTTGAGCCTGTTCCGGAAAAGTGACGCGCGATCAGAACAGGCCCTAAATCTCCACCTGCGTCCCGAGTTCCACCACGCGGTTCGGCGGAAGGTGGAAGAAGTCGAGGGCGCTGGTCGCCGAGCGCGACATCCAGGCGAAAAGGCTTTCACGCCACAGCGCCATGCCCGGACGGCGGCTGGGGATCAGGGTCTCGCGGCCCAGGAAAAACGACGTCTCCATGTCGTTGAAGTCGAAGTTGTGCTTGGCCGCGCACTTCAGCGCCGCGGGGATGTTCGTCGGGTCGAGGAAGCCGTAACGCACGATGAAGCGGTAGAATCGGCGCCCGAGGTGTTGAACCTCCAGCCGCGCCGAATCCGCCACATGCGCCCGCTCGTCGGTGATCACCGTCAGGAATACGACACGCTCGTGCACGACCTTATTGTGTTTGAGGTTGTGCAACAGCGCGTGGGGCACGCCGTCCGTTGTCGCCGACAGGAAAACGGCCGTCCCCGGCACCCGGGTGACGTTGGCCGACAACGAGTTCAGAAAGAGATCGACAGGCATGGCCTCTTCGGCCATGCGCGCGAACAAGAGCGCGCGGCCCTTCTTCCATGTGGTGAGCAGCAGGAAGCCCGCAGCGGCGATGGCGAGCGGCACCCAGCCGCCATGCGGAATCTTGGTGGCGTTGGCGCCGAAGAACGCGAGATCGATGATGAAGAAGATGACGAAGATGGCGCTCGCCAGCCACACGGGCCAGCGCCACAGCAGGAACATCACGACAGCCAGCTGGACCGTGGTGACGATCATGTCGCCGGCCACCGCGACACCATAGGCCGCCGCGAGGTTGCTGGACGACCCGAAGCCGAGCACCAGCGCGAGCACCGAGACCATCAGCGTCCAGTTGATGAACGGCACGTAGATCTGGCCGCGCTCGGTTTCGGAGGTATGGATCGTTTCCATGCGCGGCAGGAAACCCATCTGCATCGCCTGGCGCGAAAGCGAGAATGTGCCGCTGATGACGGCTTGCGAGGCCACCGCGGTCGCCATCGTCGCCAGAATGACCATCGGCAGCGCGGCCCATTCGGGCACCATCAGGTAGAAGGGATTCTCGGCGGCTTTCGGGTTGTCGAGCAGGAGCGCGCCCTGCCCCAGATAGTTGAGCATCAGGCCCGGGAACACGATCCAGAACCAGGAAATGCGGATCGCCTTTTTGCCGAAGTGGCCCATGTCGGCGTAAAGCGCTTCCGCACCGGTCACGACAAGGAAGACCGCCGCGAGCGCGAGGACAGCGCTGGTTTTGTATTTCAGGAAGAAGACGAAGGCGTAATACGGGCTGAGCGCCTGTAGGATCTCAGGCGACTCAACGATATTGATGACGCCCAGCACGGCGAGCGAGAGAAACCATAACAGAGTAATCGGGCCGAAGGCATGTCCGACGATACGCGTGCCGTAACGCTGAATCATGAACAGGCACATGAGAATGACGACGGTGATCGGCACCACGAAGTCGCTGAGTTCCGGCACCGCGACATTGAGACCCTCGACGGCGCTCAAAACCGAGATCGCCGGAGTGATCATGCTGTCGCCGTAGAACAAGGCGCCGGCGAAAATGCCGAGCACGACAACGACCGGCGTCAGCCACTTGTTCTTGCCGTCGGCCAGCGCCTGGCTGGCCAGCGCGACGAGGACGAGACTGCCGCCCTCACCTTTATTGTCGGCGCGCATGACTAGGACGGCGTATTTCAGCGTCACCACGATCATGAACGTCCAGAACACCAGCGACAGCACGCCGAACACATGCGGCTCGTCGGCCGGCATCGGGTGGGCGCCGTTGAAGGCTTCCTTCAAGGCATAGAGAGGGCTGGTGCCGATATCGCCGAACACCACGCCGACGGCGCCGAGAACGAGGGCCGCGATGCGGTGGTCCTTGTTCGGAGAATTCTGGGAACGCGGCGGCGCCCAATCCGAGAGCGCCGGCGTTTCGGACCCAGGGAGGGGTTCCTGGTTCATGGATGACAGACCGCTTGACGATTACAACTCTGTCGGAGCGGCGATCATCGAGGGCCGTTCGGCAGGCGGGCGGGTGTAGCACCATGGCCCCGGCTTGGAAAGCGGATTTATCAACCTTAGATTATTGTTTTTGCTTATTTTTTTCTTGTTCATCAACCCAAGGGTAAATAACCAGCCTGGGCCAGCGCGCCTGCCAGCGCGCGGTCATCTCCTCGAAGACCTTCGAGAGCGGCATCACGCGGTTGGGCCGGGCCACCATGTCCCAGACATCCCCCACCCCGAGGGGGGCATAGATGTCGAAAAAGTCCGTGCCCGTGCATTTCATTCCAATGGTGAACGCGTTTGCGGGCTGCCGGAGAAGACCTTCCGAGGCCGAGGTCAGCGGCGGATAGGCCACGCCGTATTCTTCTTCATACCAAAGGTGCGTGCGCGCCTGATTGCGCACCGTCACCGTCGCATCGAGATCGGCGAAGAGTTTCGCGGCCGTGCGGCGCACTTCTTCCTCGGCTTCCTGCGAGGCATCCTCGGAGAAATAAGCGAGATCGTAATCGCGAATGCCCTGGTTGGCCGCGCGGCCCGAGCGCAGATTCCACACCGTGGCGGTCAGGGAGCCCGCCGTCAGCCACCAGTCGCGCAAACCCAGCTGCGGCGTGCGCGCGAGGATATCGGAATTGACGCGATTGAGCAGGCACAGCGCCGCGACCTTCTCGGCCAGCTTGTCCGCGGGGCCGTCCATCGTATCCTCGGCCGGCGCCTCGAACAGCGCGAGGGTCTTATTTTCCCGTTTCGGGCGGGCGGCCTTGCCCTTGGGTTTGGGAAATACCCGAAGGCGCAGGGTCCGCGAATTCAGAACGACATGCGCCATTTTTTGAACATCTATGCGGGTGTAACAACGATCATACCCCGCCCGGCCCCTTGGGCGAAGCGGAACCGCAGTCTATAAAAGCGTTCTGTGGATTTTGGGAGACCCCATGGGCGCTTTTCGGAGAATTGCCTGCATCGCGCTGGCGGCCCTGATGCTGAGCGCCGCGAGCGCAAAGCCAAAACCCCAGCCGCGCGGCATCGATCCCGCGCTGATCTCCGGCGAGGTCAAGACCGAGGGCGACTACCGCTGGGCCGTCGCCGGCAATGTCTCGGTCTACGAGATGTGGCACGCCTCGGACACCATCATCCTCAGCTCCATCGGCAGCCTGATCCGTTATTACGAATTCGACTGGGAAGTCGCGCCGCGCGACGGTGAGTGGATCGTGCAGGGCATCGTCCTCGTCGGCTCGGGCGATCCCGCCGCGCAGCCGGTGGGAATCAAGTTCTGGGCCAAGGAACGCACGCGCTTGCAGGCCGAACTGTCGCACAAGCTGAGTTTAGAGGGCAAAGAAGCCGTCGCGATCTTCACACCGAGCCTGGTCGAATGTACCGACGCCGGTGATTGCGGGACGCATCAATTCCGCTTCGTGACCAACGCCGCCGGTGAAGTCTTCGTGGGCACGACCAAAATCGGGAGTATCAAGTGAGAACAGTGTTCAGGACCGCGTTCGCGCTGCTGCTGCTCGCCGCTCCGGCGCGCGCGCAAACACAAGATTACCCGGCCGGCCAGTTGCCCACGTCGGTGACGCCGACGCACTACACCATCGATCTCGTCACGCGGCCCGACCGCGACGCGTTCTCGGGCAAGGTCGACATCGACGTCACCCTCGCCGCGCCCACCAAGCTGATTTGGCTGCACGGCCAGGACTTGAAGGTCAAGGAAGCACGCGTGACGGCCGAGGGCGGAAAGCCGGTGACCGCGACCTGGACCGAGATCCCCAACAGCGACGGCGTGGTGAAGCTGGAACTCGCCGGCGAAGTGCGCGGCCCGAAAGCGCGCATCTCCATTGTTTATGACGCCGACTACAATCGCCAGCTTGAAGGCCTGTATCGCGCCGACGACGGCGGCGAGCGTTATCTCTACAGCCAGATGGAAACGATCTTCGCGCGGCGCGCCTTCCCGAGCTTCGACGAGCCGCGCTTCAAGACGCCCTACGACATCTCGATGACGGTGCGCACGGGCGATACCGCCGTCTCCAACACGCCGGTGGCCAAGGAAACCCCGGTGGCGGGCGGCCTCAAGCGCGTGACCTTCGCGACCACCAAGCCGCTGCCGACCTACCTGATCGCACTGATCGCGGGGCCTTTCGACGTGGTGCAGGGTCCGCCGGTGCCGAAAACGGGCTTTCGCGACCGTGAGATCCCGGTGCGCGGCGTGGCCACCAAGGGCAAAGGCAGGCAATTGAAGTACGCGCTCGACAACACGCCGGCCATCGTCGGCGCGCTCGAAAGCTACTTCGGTATCGCCTATCCGTTCGAGAAGCTGGACATCATCGCGGTGACCGACTTCGCCTACGGCGCCATGGAAAACGCGGGCGCCATCACCTACCGCGAACAGCTGCTGCTGATCGACGAGACCTCGTCGCTGCAGCAAAAGCGCTCCTACGCGCGCGTGCACGCGCACGAGCTGGCGCATCAATGGTTCGGCAACCTGGTGACGCCGGCCTGGTGGAACGACATCTGGCTCAACGAAGCCTTCGCCACCTGGATGGGCAACAAGGCCGCCGCCGCCTTCGACCCGGCCGGTGAATACGGCCGCCTCACCCTCACCGGCGCGCTCGACGCCATGAGCACCGACAGCTGGCATAACGCCCGCGCCATCGCGCAGCCGATCGAGTCCAACGACGACATCCAGAACGCCTTCGACGGCATCACCTATCAGAAGGGTGGCGGCGTGCTCGCGATGTTCGAGCAGTTCTACAACCCGGAGAACTTCCAGAAAGGCGTCGCGCTGCATCTTCAGCGCCGCGCCTGGAGTAACGCGACCGCGAGCGAGTTCCTGCAATCGGTCGCCGACGCCAACAAGGACACGGAAGGCGTCGCGGCCTTTGAATCCTTCCTCAATCAGTCGGGCGTCCCACTGCTCACCTCGCGCCTGGACTGCAAAGGGCCGACGGCGACGTTTGTTGTCTCGCAAAGCCGTTATTTCCAGGGACCGATCACGGCTGAAGCCAAGAAACAACAGTGGCGCATTCCGACCTGCGTCGCTTTTGGACGCGGCCCGCAACGCGACCAGATGTGCGTGATCGTCAAGGAACCTGAAACCCGCATCGCCCTCGAAACCGGCGGCTGCCCGAACTGGATCATGCCGAACGCCGACGGGGCCGGATACTTCCGCTTCGATCTCGATGACGCCGGCTGGACGAGCCTGGTCGACAGCACGGCGGCGCTGACCGACAAGGAAGTCTTGTCCCTGCTCGACAGCATGGATGCGTCGTTCATGGCCGGCCGCATGAACTTCGACCAGTATCTTTCGCGCCTGCGCACGGTCGTCACGATCCGCCAGCAGCGCGGCCCGGGCCTCACCTGGGATATGACGGAAGCGGTCGGCGAACGCCTGGCGTGGTTCGATCGCGTCCTGCTGCCCGAGGCGTCGCGCCCGCAGATGGCGCGTGTGGTCGGTGAAATGTACGGCCCGCTGTATACGCGCCTCGGCCTCGACAAGACCTCGGAGCTCGACAAGACGGCGCCGAACCAGGCGACGCTGATGCGCGCGCCCGTTGTGAGCGTCATGGCGTTCCAGGCGCGCTCGGCCCAGGTGCGCGCGGAGCTGGCCAAACGCGCGGAGGCCTATGTCGGGGCCGCCGACGATGGGGCCGTGCATGCGGACGCCATCGATC
>JADZAK010000111.1 GCA_020852595.1 Rhodospirillaceae bacterium | reverse complement strand
GATGCTCACGCGCCTTTTCGACGAACAGGAGGTACTGCTCGGCCAGCGCCAGGATGGAGACCTGCATGAGATCGACCTTCTGGTCGCGCGCGAGCACGAGCAGGACGTCGATGGGACCTTCGAAACCGCCGAGAGTTAAGACAAGCTGGGACATCGGGTCCGCGGACGCGGACGGCGCCGGATCTTCCACAAACTCGGGCACGAACTCGGGCACAAATTCAGGGAGTTCCGCGGGCAGTTCGGACGGCGTTTCGCTCGGTTCGTTGGGCGGCGTGTCGGACATACGTAATCTTTAACCGTTAAGTCCCGCGGCGACCGCGATCCAGTTCACCACGGCGTCCGTGAGAGGCAGGAGAGTCCACGCGAGGATGTTCAAATCGGCGCCGATGTACGAGCCCAGCCAGGGCAGGACGACCACGGCGCCGAGGATCAGGAACATGCCGTAGTTTTCCAGGCGCGCCAAGGCCCGGGCGGCCGGAAGCGGCAACAATCCGACAGCGACCCGGCCGCCATCCATAGGCGGCAATGGAATCATGTTAAAAAGGCCCAGAATCACGTTGAAAACAACGCTCCGCTTGAGCATTTCGAGCAGCCAGGTCTGCGTCGGTTCTGGGGCGAGGACCGCCAGGTGAATCAACAGGGCCGATACAATCGCCAGCAAAAGATTCGTGCCCGGACCGGCGATGGCGACCGTGACCATGTCGCGGCGCGGATTCTTCAACCGCCCGAAGTTCACGGGCACCGGTTTGGCCCAGCCGAACAGGAACGGCGCCCCCGAAGCGATGAGGAAGCCCGGCAGGAGGATGGTGCCCATCATGTCGATGTGACGGATGGGATTGAGCGACAGGCGCCCCGCCTCCTTGGCGGTCGGATCGCCGCGCCAAAGCGCCGCATAGCCGTGGGCGGCTTCATGCAGGGTGATCGCCAGAATCGCCGGGATCGCGAAAACCACGACTTCAGCGATCTTTGTCAGGAGGTCGTTATCCACGGCGCAGGGCCGTCATGATCTTGAAGTCGGCGGCGGGGCCGTCCGTCATCACGGCGCGCGGACGGCGGCGGATGGCGGCCGTATCTTTGAGCGCCTTCAGGCCGCGTTCACCTAACAAACCTGTCCCGCGCGCCACGGCTTCCATGTCGTCCATATTCCCGTCGCAGTGAAGGACCGCGTCGCAACCGGCGCTCAGCGACCTGGCGGCGCGCTCGTCGTAAGGGCCGCTGAGGGCCTTCATGCCGAGGTCGTCGCTCATGAGCAGGCCCTGGAAGCCGATTTCACCGCGGATGATGTCCTCGATCATGCGGCGCGAGGTGGTCGCCGGCCGATCGGGATCGATCGCCTCATAGACCACATGCGCGGTCATGCCGAAGGCAACCGGTTGATCGGGGGCGGCGCAGAAGGCGCGGAACGGCGCGAAATCGGTGGCGCGCAAGGCGGCGAGATCGGCGCCGACACGCGGAAGTTCGAGGTGACTGTCGCTCATGGCGCGTCCATGTCCGGGGATATGCTTGATCACCGGCACCACGCCCGCGTCGATGAGGCCTTCGCAGACCTGGCGGGCCAGTGCGTAAACGGTGGCGGGATCCGTGCCGTAGGCGCGGTCGCCGATGACGTCGTGAGCGCCGGGAACCGGCACGTCCATGACCGGCGCGCAGTCCACGTCGATGCCGAGGGCGCGCAGCTCCTCGCCGATGAGCTGGAAGTTGGCGCGCAGGTGGCGCGCGGCGGCGTCCGCGTCCGTGGCGTAAAGCGCCGCGAACTCGGCGCCCGTCGGCGCGGGACGCCAGTACGGCGGCTTCAAACGCTGGACGCGGCCGCCTTCCTGATCGATCAGCACGACGGGATCGAGATCGGGATTCAAGGACCGAAGATCGTTCACCAGCGCAAGGACTTGCGCCGGGTCTTCAACGTTACGCGCGAAGAGGATGTAGCCGAGCGGACGCACGCGTTTGAAGAAGGCGCGCTCGGCGTCGTTCAGCGTGAGGCCCTTGAGGCCGAAGATGGCGGCGCGCGGCGCCGCCGCGGTTTGGGATACAGGCATCGGTTTTAAGGTTTAACAACGATGCAGCCGACATTCTGGGCGCCGAGGGCCGAACAGACGCTGTCCGCCGCCGCCTTGTCTTTCAGCGGTCCGGCGCGCAGGCGGAAGAAGACCCCCTTCTCGCCCAGATCCACGCGGGCGACGTTCGGGGTCAACCCTGCGAGTGTGTCCTTGTTCTTGCCGACGATGCGGCTCCACTCCCCCATGGCGCCCTGCTCGGAGCGCGCCGAGGCAAGCTGGATCTGGAAGGCGCCGGCCATGGCGGCGGGCGAGACGGCCGGCGGGGCGGCGGCGACTTGGGTCTGAGGAGCCTCGGCAGCGGGCGCGGCGCCGGGCTTGGTGTTGATCGGACCGGTCGCGGCTTCACGTCCACCGGTGGCGGCGGCCACGAGCGAGGCCAGATCGTCCTGATCGGCTTTCGCGGGCGCGACCGTCTTGGTTGGTTCAGTCTTGGTTGGTTCAGTCTTGGTTGGTTCCGTCTTGGCCGGGTCGGGTTTGGCAACCTCTTTGGCGGGCTCGACCGGCTTCGCGGGTTCGGCGGGCGGAGGCTCCGCTTTCGCGGTCTCTACCGGCGGCGCGGATTCAGCCTGTGCGATTTCAGGTGGGGGAGCAACCGGCTTTGGCGGCGCCTTCGGTTCCTCGGGCGCGGGAAGCAGGTTCTCGACGCGCGGCGGCGCCTCACCCTTGGCGACGCGGTCGTACACCAG
>JADZAK010000110.1 GCA_020852595.1 Rhodospirillaceae bacterium | reverse complement strand
GGAACCTTTGCGCGAACCTTCGCGTTGAAGAACCGTCTTCCGCATGAGGAACGGTCATGGACGCCGCCGTGGTGGTCGGGGCGATCGCCTCACTCTGCTCTGTGACGAGCTTCACGCCCCAAGCCTGGAAGATCATCAAGTCCCGCCGCACGGCGGACATCTCCGCGGGGATGTTTGTCCTCACCGTCACCGGCTTCGCATTCTGGACCGCTTACGGCCTCCTGCTCGGCGCCTGGCCCATCATCGTCACGAACTCAATTTGTTTCGTGCTCGCGGGATTCATTCTCACGATGAAGCTTCTTCCCCCGCGCAAGAAAAACCAAGTCGCGGATGTCCTAGATCCGAAGGCGTAACTCTCCACTGTCCGGACAGTGGATCGCCCCGATAAACGGGGCAATGACATTGCAATATGGCTGTCATCCTCCGGCGCGCAGCGTCCGGGGGATCCATGCCTCAACATACGCCTGTGCCGGCTGGACGATGGATCGCCCGGCTAAACCCGGGCGATGACAAGAGACGGCAAAAAAATCCTAAAGCCGCACCGTCGCCAGCGCTTGCGCCGCGATGCCTTCCTGGCGGCCTGTAAAACCAAGGCCTTCCGTGGTGGTGGCCTTCACGCTGATGCGGTCGGACGTTACACCGAGGATCTTCGCCATCTCGTTCACCATCGCGTCGCGGTGAGGTCCCACTTTTGGGCGCTCGCAGATGATGGTCACGTCGAGATGCACAAGGGCGCCGCCGCGTTCGACCAGAAGGTCGTGGGCGTGCCGCAGGAATCGATGCGAGGCGGCGCCCCGCCATTTCGGGTCGCTGGGCGGGAAGTGGTGGCCGATGTCGCCGGCGCCAAACGCCCCGAGGATCGCATCGGTCGCGGCGTGCAGCGCCACGTCGGCATCGGAGTGTCCCACCAGCCCGTGGGAATGCGCAACGCGCACACCGCAGAGCATCACCGCGTCGCCGGGGCCGAACTTGTGCACGTCGAAGCCGCTGCCGGTGCGGGTTTCGCTGAGCGATACATTCACGCGGGCCAGATCGTCCATGGTGGTCACTTTGATGTTGGTTTCGTCGCCGGCAACGGTGATGACCCTTCCGCCGGCGCGCTCAAGCACGCTGGCGTCGTCGGTCAGAGATTCGCCGGCATGCGCGCGGTGGGCGGCGAGGATGTCGGAAAAGCGGAAGCCTTGCGGGGTTTGCGCGCGCACCAGGTGCTCGCGCGAAACGGTGGCGGTGACGGTGTGTCCGTCCACGCGCTTCAAGGTGTCGATGACCGGCACAACCGGCAGAACGCCGGGGGCCTCTTTCAAGGCCGCGATGACGCGGTCGATCAGGGCGGGACCGATCACAGGACGGGCGCCGTCATGGATCAGGACAAGGCCGGGGGACGTGGCGGCGAGGGCTTCGAGGCCGAGGCGCACGGACTCTTGCCGGGTCGCGCCGCCGGCCACCGGGAACACCCGGGGCAGGCCCTGGGCGGCGGCCTGGAACAGATCCTGATCGTCCGGGTGGATCGCCACGGCGATAGGCCCCAGGCCCGGATGCGCGCAGAAGGCCTTGAGGGTGCGCCGGAGCAAGGGCTGGCCCTTGAGCGGGGCATATTGCTTGGGACCGCTGCCGCCAAAGCGCTGGCCGCGTCCGGCGGCAACAATCAGGACGGCGCAGGTCTCGGGCAAGGATTCCCCCAAAAAGGCCAAATGAAGAAGGCTAAGTAACGGGCATTACAGTAAAAACCCAGGCGCGCCGAGGCAATTTGTCTTTTGCCTCCCGGTGTTGCTATTATGTGGTGCGCGCATGCAACAGGAGGGCAAAAAACCTTGCTTTTGCGCCATGTTCCTGGGCAAATGCCTAAGTTTTAGCCAGTACCCGTTTTAGGCTCGATGACAGTTGCGCAAATCCGCATCGGTGACGTTTCTTCGGCTGGGATCGTGTTCCTGGCCCCGATGTCGGGTGTAACGGACAGGCCCTTCCGCAAGCTGGCCCGCCGCTTTGGGGTGGGGCTGGCCTATACCGAAATGATCGCCAGCCAGGAAATGGTGAAGGCGCATAAGCAGCAGCCGCGCATGGGCGCCGATTGCCGCGATGAAACCCCGCTCGCCGTCCAGCTCGCCGGCTGCGAGCCGGGCATCATGGCCGAAGCCGCCAAGCTCAACGAAGACCGCGGCGCGGCCATCATCGATATCAACATGGGCTGCCCGGTGAAGAAGGTGGTGAACTCCTGGTCGGGGTCCGCCTTGATGCGCGATGAAGACAACGCCGCGCGCATCGTCGAAGCGGTCGCGAAAGCCGTGAAGGTGCCCGTGACCTTGAAAATGCGCAGGGGCTGGGATCACGACAGCCTGAACGCGCCGTCTCTGGCCAAGCGGGCCGAGAGCGCTGGGGCGCGGCTCATCACCGTGCACGGCCGGACCCGCCAGATGCTCTACAACGGCGCCGCCGATTGGGCCTTCATCCGCAAGGTGAAGGAGGCCGTGTCCATTCCCGTGATCGGCAACGGCGATGTGAACACGCCGGCCGATGCGAAGGAACTCCTGCGCCTGTCGGGCGCCGACGGCGTCATGGTCGGACGCGGCGCTTTCGGTAAACCGTGGGTGGCCGCGCACATCGAACGGTATCTCGCCACCGGGATCGCGCCGCATGAGCCGTCCGTCGAGGACCGCCGCGAGATCGCGCTCGAACACTACGATGCGCTGCTGTCTCACTATGGAACGGACAAGGGCGTGCGCATCGCGCGTAAACATCTCGCCTGGGCCGCCGCGGGTCTGAGGGGCGCGAACGCGTTCCGTGTCGCCGTGAACGCCGAATCCGATCCGGAGAAGGTGAAGCGCCTCATCGCCGCGCTCTTCGTTCCGCAAGAGCCGGTGCAGGAGGCCGCATAGTGTCACAGCCCGCCGCCTTCCTGCGCCGCGATGACGCGCGCGATGCGCTTCCATTCAACGCCGAGGCCATTCTCGGCGCGCTTCCCGCGGCCACGCTGGTCATCGATGAACTCAGCATCATCCGCTACGCCAACATGTCGGCGGAGCAACTCTTCCAGGCGAGCGCCGCCATTCTGATCGGCGGGCCGCTGGCCGAGATCGTGCCGCCGACCGGCCCGTTGCTGGCGCTGGTCGAGCAAGCGCGTCTGGCCGATGCGCCGATGTCCGCGCACGGCGTGGTCTTGGACACGCCCAAGACCGGCATCCGCACCACGTCCGTGCATGTCGCGCAGATGGTGGATAGCCCAGGCTGGCTGGTCGTCTCGCTACAGGAACAGACCCGCGCGCTGAAAATCGGCCAGCAGCTCGAACACCGTAGCGCGGCGCGGTCCATGACGGCGATGGCCTCCATGCTTGCCCACGAAGTGAAGAACCCGTTGTCGGGCATTCGCGGCGCCGCGCAGCTGTTGGGCCAGGGCGCGAGCGAGGAAGACCGCAAGCTGACCCAGCTCATCTGCGATGAAGCCGACCGCATCGTCGCGCTGGTCAACCGCATGGAAGTCTTCTCCGACGACCGCCCGCTGGAGCGCGGTCCGGTGAACATCCACGTCGTTCTGGAACGTGTCCGCCGCCTGGCCGAAAACGGTTTCGCGAAGTCGGTGAAGTTCGTCGAACGCTATGACCCGTCGTTGCCCGCCGTCGACGGCAATCAGGATCAGCTCGTGCAGGTGTTCTTGAACCTGATCAAGAACGCGTCCGAAGCGGTGATGGGCCGGGAAGGGGGTGAAGTCGTGCTCTCGACCGCGTATCGCCCCGGTGTGCGCATCGCCGTGAACAGTTCAAGCGAGCGTATTCATTTGCCGCTCGTGGTGACGGTGCAAGACAACGGCTCCGGGATTCCGGAAGACCTGCGTCCGTATCTGTTCGATCCGTTCGTGACGACGAAACCGAAAGGCAGCGGTCTCGGGCTCGCATTGGTGGCGAAGATCATCAGCGATCACGGCGGCATCGTGGAATTCGAAAGCGAACGTGCGCGCACGGTGTTCCGGATCATGCTTCCGGTCGCCAGGGACTAAAGGAATTTGGGGATGAACGCCGCGACCGTACTCGTAGCCGACGACGACCATGGCATCCGCACCGTGCTGACGCAGGCCCTGGGGCGCGCGGGTTACGATGTGCGCACCACGGGCAATGCCGAAACCTTGTGGCGCTGGGTCTCGGACGGCGAGGGCGATCTCGTCATCACCGACGTCGTGATGCCCGACGAAAACGGGCTCGATCTGATTCCGCGCATCAAGAAAGTGCGCCCGGAGCTGCGCATCATCGTCATGAGCGCGCAGAACACGCTGCTGACCGCCGTGAAGGCCGCCGAGCGCGGCGCCTTCGAATATCTGCCCAAGCCGTTCGATCTCGGCGAACTCGTCAACGTGGTGAACCGCGCGCTCGCGCTGAAGCCGCAGGAACATACGCCGGCCAACGACACCGCCGAGCGCCTGCCCATCGTCGGCCGTTCGCCGGCGATGCAGGACATCTACCGCGCGGTCGCGCGCCTGATGAATACCGACCTCACCGTCATGATCACCGGCGAGTCCGGCACGGGTAAGGAACTGGTCGCGCGTGCCTTGCATGAGTTCGGCCGCCGCCGCGGCGGACCTTTTGTCGCCGTGAACATGGCGGCCATTCCGCGCGAGCTGATCGAAAGCGAACTGTTCGGTCACGAGAAGGGCTCCTTCACCGGCGCGGTGACGCGCGTGACCGGGCGTTTCGAGCAGGCCGAAGGCGGAACGCTGTTCCTCGATGAAATCGGCGATATGCCGCCGGAAGCGCAGACGCGCCTCCTGCGCGTGCTTCAAGACGGGCGCTATACCACCGTCGGCGGGCGCACGCCGATCAAGGCGAACGTGCGCATCGTCGCCGCCACGCACCGCGATCTGACGCAGCTCATCAAGCTCGGCATGTTCCGCGAAGACTTGTTCTATCGCTTGAACGTGGTGCCCATCCGTATTCCGCCGCTCCGTCAGCGCGCCGAGGATATCCCGGAGCTCGTCGGCCACTTCCTCGCGCAAAGCGCCGCCGAAGGTCTGCCGCCGAAGTCCCTGGCGCCGTCGGCGCTTGACCGTCTCAAGACGTACCGTTGGCCCGGCAACGTGCGCGAGCTCGAAAACCTCGTGAAGCGTCTCGTGGCGCTCTACGGCGAACCCGTCATCGGCGCCGATGTCGTGGAACTGGAACTCGCCGGCGCGAGCATGCCGGAGATCTCCAGCGATCCGGCCGCGGCCGCCACCTTGGCGGGCACCATCGAACGTCACCTGCGGGAATATTTCGACGGCCACAAAGGCGTGCTGCCGCCGCCCGGTCTCTATGACCGCGTGCTGCGCGAACTCGAACGTCCCCTGATCACGCTGACCTTGACCGCGACGCGCGGCAATCAGGTGAAGGCCGCCGACGTCCTCGGCCTCAACCGCAACACCTTGCGCAAGAAAATCCGCGAACTCGAGATCGGCGTGGTTCGCGGCGTGAATAAGTAATGGATCTGATGAGCACCGACGTCTCCTCGGCCGACGGCTCCACCCCTCCGCGCACGATCGTGCAGCGCGGGGCGGACCGTGTGCGCAGCCGGCTTGTGCCGGGCCGTGCGGCCGAAGTTCTCGCCGTGCTTCTGACCGCCGCCGCCGTCGTCGCCGGGATCGGCACCTTCGTCGCGCTGTGGGGGTGGGGCGACAAGGGCCCGAGCGCCACGGCCACGCAGGTCCTTCTCATCATCGATCTGCTGATCGTGCTCGGCCTGGCCACGCTTGTCGGGGTCCGTCTCGTGAAGCTGTGGCGCGCCCACCGCACCCGCACGGCCGGCTCGCGCCTGCATATCCGTCTCGTCGCGCTGTTCGCCGGGATCGCCATGACCCCGACGATCCTGACGGCCATGTTCGCCACCATCTTCTTTACCTTCGGCGTGCAGACCTGGTTCGGGGACCGCGTGAAAACGGCGGTCACGGAATCGGCCGCGATCGCTCAAGCTTATTTGCGCGAGCACCAGCAGGCGATCCGCGCGGATGCTTTGGCGGTCGCGAACGACGTCAATCGCCAGTGGGCCGCGCTCGGCGGCAACCCGCAGCTGCGCGATAACTTCCTCTCCACCCAAACGACGTTTCGCGGTCTCGACGAAGCGGTCATCTTCACGCCGGACGGACAGGTGATCGCCAAGGGCGGCTACACCTTCGCCCTCTCGGGCGAGGTCGTGACCTTCGAAGCCATGGCGCAGGCGGATGTCGGCCAGGTCGCGGTCGTGACCAGTCCCGATTCAGAACGCGTGCGCGCGCTCGTCAAACTCGCCACCTATCCGCCGACCTATCTCTCCGTGGGCCGGTTTGTGGACAACCAGGTGCTGGCCCGTCTCAACCGGACCGAAGAAGCCGTGACGGAGTATGTGCGCCTCGAGGGTGAGCGCGAAAGCCTGCAACTCAGCTTCACCGCGCTGTTCGGTCTGGTCGCGCTTCTCTTGCTGATGGTGTCGGTATGGTTCGGCCTCCAACTCGCCACCCGTCTCGCCAAGCCCGTCATCGAACTCATCCACGCGGCGGAAAGCGTGCGCGGCGGGGACTTGTCGGTACGCGTGAGCGAGAACACCACGGACGACGAGGTGGCCTATCTCAGCCGCGCCTTCAACCGCATGACCAAGCGTCTCGCCGAGCAGCAGACCGCGCTCCAGGAAACGAATGCCCAGCTCGACGCCCGCCGCCGGTTCACGGAAACCGTGCTTGAAGGGGTCAGCGCGGGCGTGATCGGCCTCGACCGCGCCGGCAATATCACGCTGCCCAATCACTCCGCGTCGGACCTTCTGGACGCCGATCTGACGGCGGCGATCGGCAGACCGCTGCGCGAGGCCGTGCCCGAATTCGGCCAACTGCTCGATGAACTCCGTGTTGGGCCTCACGGTGTGGTGCAGCGGGAGGTCGAAATCTCGCGCGCGAAGTCCACCAAGACCTTCCTTGTCCGCCTCTCGGTCGAACACGGCGACGACGCCGACGTCGGTTATATCGCCACCTTCGACGACATCACGGCGCTGCAAGCCGCGCAGCGCAAGGCCGCCTGGGCCGATGTGGCGCGCCGCATCGCTCACGAAATCAAGAACCCGCTGACGCCGATCCAGCTTTCGGCCGAGCGCCTCAAGCGCAAGTACGCCGGCAAGATCCAGGACGACGTGGACCTCTTCACCCAGTGCACCGACACCATCATCCGCCACGTCGGCGATATCGGCCAGATGGTCGACGAGTTCTCGTCCTTCGCGCGCCTTCCAGCCGCCGTGCTGCGCCCGGCCGATCTCACGCAAGTCGTGCGCGACGCGGTGATGTTGCAGCGGACCGCCTATCCGCGCATCGCCTTCACCAACAGATTGCCCAGTGACCGCTGGATCAAGTGCGATGCCCGTCAGGTCGGCCAGGCCCTCACGAACGTTCTGAAGAACGCCGTTGAAGCCATCGACGCGCGTGTTGCCGCCAACGCGCTGACGCCCGGCCAGGGCCAGGTGATCGTCGAGTTGATCGAGGACGCCGGTGAAGTCGTTGTGACCGTCACGGATAACGGCGTCGGTCTGCCGGACGCGGAGCGCTCACGCCTGACCGAGCCCTATGTCACGACCCGCGCCAAGGGAACGGGTCTTGGTCTGGCCATCGTGCGCAAGATTCTCGAGGAGCACGGCGGCCGGATCACGCTCAAAGACACCGCCGACGGCGTCGGCGCCCAAGTTACGCTGCATTTCCCCGCCACTCTCAAGACCGAGCCTGAAACCGCGGGGCATCGTGCGCCCGGTTCCATCGCTCTTGCTGGAGAATAAACGTAAATGACTCACGCATCCCCCACGACCGCGCCGGACATCCTGATCGTCGACGACGAAGCCGACATCCGGATGGCTGTCGGCGGCATTCTGCAGGACGAGGGGTTCGCGATCCGTGAAGCCGGCTCCGCGGAACAGGCGCTCGAGCAGGTCAAAACGCGGGCGCCCTCGGCTGTCATTCTGGACATCTGGCTCGAAGGCAGCCGGATGGACGGGTTGCAGGTGCTGGCGGCGATCAAAGCGATGCGTCCGAACGTGCCGGTGGTGATGATCTCCGGCCACGGCACGATCGCCACCGCCGTCGAAGCCATCAAACACGGCGCTTATGACTTCATCGAAAAGCCGTTCCAGGCCGACCGCCTCTTGATGGTGCTGGGCCGCGCGCTGGAAGCCGCGCGTCTGCGCCGCGAGAACCTGGAACTGCGCACCCGTGCGGGCGCGCCGGAACGACTGATCGGCTCCTGTCCGCCGATCGCCGCGCTGCGCCGTACCATTGAACGCGTGGGGCCGACCGGCTCGCGTGTGCTGATTTCGGGCCCGGCCGGCTCGGGCAAGGAAATCGTCGCCCGTCAGATTCATCTGAATTCACCGCGCGCGAGCGGTCCGTTTGTGGTCGTGAACTGCGCCTCGCTGCACCCGGACCGCCTGGCCGAGATGCTGTTCGGCGGCGTCAAGGCGCAAGGCGAGGATTCCGCGGGCCTTCTCGAGCGCGCGGACGGTGGAACTTTGCTCCTGGACGAAGTCGGCGATATGCCGCTCGCGAGCCAGAGCAGCATCATCCGCATTCTCCAGGATCAGAAAGTAGAGCGCATCAACGCGCACGGCCCGGTGGAAGTGGACGTGCGCGTCATCGCCACCACGAACCGCGATCTGCGTTCGGAAGTCAAAAAGGGTTTGTTCCGCGAGGAGCTCTTTTATCGCCTGAGCGTGGTGCCCGTGCAGGTGCCGTCGCTGGCGGACCGGCGTGAGGACATTCCGGAATTGGCGCGTCATCTGATGGACCGCGCCGCAAGCGCGGAGGGATTGCCGCGCCGTCAGCTGGGCGAAGACGCCATCACCGCGCTGCAGGCCTATCCGTGGCCGGGCAACGTCCGCCAGCTGCGCAACGCCATCAACTGGCTGTTGATCCTGGCGCCGGGCGGCGTCGGCGATGCGATCCGCGCCGATATGTTGCCTCCGGAAATCAATAGCGAGACGCCGCAGATGCTGAAACTGCAGCGCTCGGACGAGATCATGACCTTGCCGCTGCGCGAAGCCCGCGAAATGTTCGAGCGCGAGTATCTGATGGCGCAGGTGATCCGTTACGGCGGCAATATCTCGCGCACCGCGGACTTCGTGGGCATGGAGCGCTCGGCGCTCCACCGAAAACTGAAGTCCCTCGGCGTCAGCACCGATGCCCGCCGCCGCGATCAGGCGCCGCCGTTGCGCGAGGTGCGCAGCGACGACCAAGACGGCGCAGTCCGCCCGCTTCCCTTGAAACGTCCGTTCTCAGCGTCCTAGGCCCTCCATGTCCCATATCGCTTATGTCAACGGCAGATACCTGCCGCAGCGGTCCGCCACCGTTCACATCGAAGACCGCGGCTATCAGTTCGCGGACGGTGTGTACGAAGTGTTCCTGGTGTGGAACGGCGTTCCGGTCGATTACGCGCCCCATATCGTGCGCCTCAATCGTTCCTTGAGCGAGCTGCGCATGCGGATGCCGATGAGCCCGGCCGCGCTCACCGTGGTGATGAAGGAGGTCATCCGCCGCAATCACATGAAGACGGGCATCGTCTATATCCAGGTGAACCGCGGCGTGGCTTCCCGCGCGCATCCGTTTCCCAATGGGGATATCAAGCCGAGCATCGTGGTGACCGCGAAGCATTTCGCCGGGTCCTCCGACGCCATGGCCGAGCAGGGCGCCAAGGTCGTCACGGCCCCGGACATCCGCTGGGAGCGCCGCGATATCAAGAGCGTCGGTTTGCTCGCCAACGTGCTCGCGCGCCAGGGCGCCACTGAAGCGAAGGCCTACGAAGCGATCCTCGTGACCGCCGACGGCACCGTGACCGAAGCCAGCGCCTCGAACGCCTGGATCATCACGGCCGATAAGACCATCGTGACGCATCCCACCACCAACGCCATCCTCGGCGGCGTCACCCGCGCCACGGTGAAGGACCTCGCCAAACAGGCCGGTTACACCGTGCAGGAGCGTCCGTTCACCCTCGAGGAAGCCAAGAACGCGAAAGAGGTCTTCCTCACCGGAACGACCACCTTCGTCATGCCGGTCGCGCAGATCGACGACAAGCCGGTCGGCAACGGCACGGGCGGTTTGATCGCGCTCGACCTGCGCCGGCGTTACCGCCGCTATATCGACACTCTGGACGCAGCGACGGCCTGGAATGTCTGAGGCGCGGCCGCTGTCCCTGCCGCGGCCGCGGGCGATCCTGTTCGACTGGGACAACACCCTGGTCGATACGTGGCCCTGCATCGGCAAGGCCACCAACATCACCCTCGAGGCCATGGGGTTCGCGCCCTGGAGCGAGGCGGAAATCCGCGCGCGGGTCGCAGGCTCGCTGCGCGATACCTTCCCGAAGATCTACGGCGATCGCTGGGAGGAGGCGCGCGAGATCTACTACAAGGCCTTCGGCGACGTGCACCTCGAGATGCTGACCTGTCTCGCCGGCGCCGAAGATCTTCTCAACACCGTCACCGATGCCGGGCTGTACCTCGGCGTGGTCAGCAACAAGACCGGACGCTATCTCCGGGCGGAAGCCGACCACCTGGGCTGGACCCGATTCTTCGGGAAACTCGTCGGCGCCCAGGACGCCGGCCGCGATAAACCGGACCCGGAGCCGGTCCATCTCGCGTTATCCACAGGCAAGATCCCCGCCGGCGCCGACGTCTGGTTCGTGGGAGACGCACAGATCGATGTGACCTGCGGCCGGGCCGCGGGATGCACGACGATTATGCTCGGATCGCCGCCCGCAACGCTTGTAACCGAGCCGGCCCACGCATATGTGAAGGATTGCGCCGCCCTGACGGCTCTGGTCCGGGCGCATTTAGCTTAGATAAAAGCCCGCGGACCCGGTTGACCGGTTTCCTTGAAAAATTCTAGTGTCGCCATTGATGCGGGTGGTTTCCTAGCCGGTCTGCCCCATGAGTCGAGAACCGTAACGATAACAACAAAATAGCGACAGGGTGCAGACTCCAATGGCCAACGAAAAGGCACAGAACGTTCAGGACGTCTTTCTCAACGCGATCCGCAAGAACAAAACCCCCGTGACCGTCTTTCTGGTAAACGGCGTGAAGCTCCAAGGAATTGTGACCTGGTTCGACAATTTCTCGATGCTGCTGCGCCGGGACGGCCACACTCAGCTCGTTTACAAGCACGCGATTTCCACGGTCATGCCGTCGGCGCCCGTGCAGCTGTTCGAGCCAAAAGAGGAGGCGGCGGGTTCAGGAGAAGGGGCGCACTAGCGCTTTCGCCGGCACACTGTCCGCTACAGTCGTTTTTGTACGAAACTCGTAAGACCGCCACCGCTACCGTCATCGTCCATCCGCGTCTGAAGACGCGCATCAAGGACGATGATTACGGCGAACGCTCGCGTTTGGATGAAGCGCGCGGCCTGGCCGCGGCCATCAGCCTCAATGTGCTCCACGCCGAGGTCGTGAACGTCGCCAAGCCCAATCCAGCCACCTATCTCGGAGACGGCACCGTCAAGCGCCTCGCGGACGGCATCCAGGAGATGGGCGCCGAACTGGTCGTGGTCGACGGACATCTGTCGCCGGGCCAGCAGCGCAACCTCGAGAAGGCCTGGAACGCCAAGGTCATCGACCGGACGGGTTTGATCCTGGAAATCTTCGGCGAACGGGCGCGCACGCGTGAAGGCCAGCTCCAGGTCGAACTGGCGCATCTCACGTATCAGAAAAGCCGCCTGGTCCGCAGCTGGACCCACCTTGAGCGTCAGCGCGGCGGCTTCGGCTTCCTCGGCGGCCCCGGTGAAACCCAGATCGAAATCGACCGGCGTCTGATCGGCGAGCGCATCACGAGGCTCAAGAAAGAGCTCGAAACCGTCACGCGCACCCGCAGCCTGCACCGTGAGGCGCGCCGGCGCGTGCCTTATCCGATCGTCGCGCTGGTCGGCTACACCAACGCCGGCAAGTCGACCCTGTTCAACACCCTGACCGACGCGTCGGTGGTGGCCATGGACCAGTTGTTCGCCACCCTCGATCCGACCATGCGCCAACTCAAGTTGCCGTCGGGCCGCACCGTCATCCTGTCCGATACCGTCGGCTTCGTGTCGGACTTGCCGCACGAACTGGTCGCGGCGTTCCGCGCCACCTTGGAAGAGGTGCTGGAAGCCGACGTCATCGTCCATGTGCGCGATATCGCCCATCCCGAAAGCGAAGCGCAGCTCCGGGACGTGGAGGACGTGCTGAAGCAGCTCGGGATCGATCTGCACGGCGGAGATGCGGGCACGGCCCGCCCGGTCATTGAAGCCTTGAACAAGATCGACCTTCTGGACGAGACCGGCGCGGACGCCATCGAAGCCCAGGTGGCGCGCACGCCCAATCAGGTTGCGATGTCGGCCTTGTCGGGTCTCGGCACCGAGGCTCTCTTGGCGAAGATCGAGCGCGAGCTCGCGCACAAGCGCCAACCGTTCTCGATTGTCGTGCCGCTGGAAGACGGCGAGACCATCGCCTGGCTGTACCGCCGGGGAGAGGTGTTGAGCCGTACCGACGGCGAGCTTGAAGCGCGCTTTGAAGTCCTGCTCGACGATGCCGATCTCGCGCGGCTCAAGAAGCGCGGCATCGTCCTGGACCGCGCCGCCGAATGATACCCGGCGACACGCGCGCCCTTGTCCACGGCGTCATCACCGCGGTGCGCGACGTCGCCGACGCGGTCATCGTTCCACGCTTCCGCCAGCTCGCCGCCTATCAGATCAAGTCCAAGACCACCCCCGGCGACGTCGTCACCGTCGCCGACGAGGAAAGCGAACGTCTTCTGGGTCCGAGGCTGAAGAGCCTGCTCGAAGGCTCGCGCGTCATCGGCGAGGAAAGCGCATTCGCCGATCCCACGCTGTTCGACCTCCTTCAGGGCACGGACCCCGTCTGGATCGTCGATCCCATCGACGGCACCGCCAACTTCGTGAACGGCGTGGCCCAGTTCGCGGTGATCGTCGCCCTGGTGCACGGCGGTGAAACGAAGATGGGCTGGATCTACGAGCCGCTCGAAGGCCGCACGTTATGGGCGGAGAAGGGGAAAGGCGCCTGGCGCACCGGACCGATGGCGCTCGGCGCGGCGCCCGGCCATCGGCCCAACCACCAACAAGTCCGCACGCCGCCCGCGAGCGGCCGGCTCAAGGACATGGTCGCGTCCATGCACAACAAGGACCTCAACGCCCTGCGCGGCAAGTTCGCCCGCAACATCCGCCTGGGCAGCGCGGCGCATGATTACTGGTCGCTGGCCGAAGGGCGCTCGCAGGTGCTGGCCTACCGCAAGCTGAAACCCTGGGATCACGCCGCGGGTTTGCTCATCCATGAAGAGGCGGGCGGATATAATCGCCTGCTGTCCGGCGAACGCTACGACCCCACCCGCCGCGAGCAAACCGGGCTCTTGTGCACCCCGACCGAAGCAATCTGGCGGGAGATCAAGGAGATGGTGAAGGACGTCGCGTACCCGCGGCCGTCTTAATTTCGCCGCAGTAGACGGCCATATTTGCGTCCATGGGCCGGGTATTCAAAACGACTTTATCGATCTTGGGCGCGCTGGCCGTTTCGACGGCGGCGCATGTCCCATTTGCTGCGGCGCAGGACTATTTTGATCCTCCCGCCACCGCCCAGGATGAGCGCGTGTCGCCGCGAGAATTGGACTCGCTGCTGGCGCCGATCGCTCTCTATCCCGATCAGCTCCTCGCGCCGCTCTTGATGGCGGCCACCTATCCGCATGACGTCGAAGCCGCCGCCACTTGGGCCGCGCGCCCGATGAACGCGTCCCTGCGCGGTGACGGCCTCGCGTTCGCCATCGAGCCATTCCCGTGGGACCCCAGCGTCAAGACGCTGGCGCAGTTCCCGGACGTTTTGCGCATGCTCAACGACGAATGGGACTGGATGGTCCGCGTCGGGAATGCGTTCTACCTGCAAGAGTCCGATGTGATGGAGTCCGTGCAGCGCCTGCGCCATCAGGCCTACGCCATGGGAACCTTGCGGTCCACCGATACGCAGCGCGTGCGCTTCGAAAGCGGCGCGGTGATCATCGACATGGTCGATCCCGGGAGTGTGTATATCCCGCGCTACGATCCGGTGCGCGTCTATGGCTATTGGTCATATCCGGACTATCCGCCGTATTATTTCCGCCGCCCGGTGACCGTGACCCGCTACGTGGTCGTTCCGGCCCTGTGGGGCTGGTCGTCGTGGGAGTGGCACAATCACCGCATCCGCGTGGACCGTCCGCGCTACAGCTACTTCCACCGCTCGAGCCCGTGGCGCTTCAACGACAATACCTGGCGCCCCGACCCGCGCCGCGGCCGCGACGTGAATTTCCGCCGCGATGAATGGCGCGGCAACGATCGCGGCAACGATCGCGGCAATTGGAACCGCGGTGATCGCAATGACGGCCCGCGCCGTGACGGTCCGCGCGGTGACGGCCGCCGGGACGACCGCCGGGACGACCAGCGCGCCAATGCCGCGCCGACGCCGCTCGTGCCGCCGTCCAGCAGCTTCCGCGGCGACAATGATGCTCGTCCATTCCGTGAACAACGCCAGCCGCGCGAGCGCCGGGCTTACGCCGGCCCGCAACTCACGCAGCCGGCTCCGGTTGCTCCGATCGCGCCGATGCCCTCCCAGGCGACCCGCGAAGACCGCGGCCGAGGTTTCCGCGGAGGTCCGGATGACGGGCGCCGCCAGTTCCGTCGCAACGGCGGCGGCGATGGCGCAAACAACGACGGCGATGGGCCGGGGAACGGCCGTGGCCGCCGGGACCGCGACTAGGCGCTTTTGCTCTCTCTACTCTACTTGTCCACGTTGACGGCGCCGCCGCGATAGGCGGGAACGCCCGTGCGCGGATCGATGGCCAGCCGTCCGATGAACTTGGGCGGCGGGTCCCTGAAGCCCCGGATACGCCAGTCGTACTGCGTGAAGCCCGGCGTGCGCGAGGCCCGCACGAAAGTGGCGTTGTGTTCCAGAACCTCGACATCGGTGACGATGCGCAAGAGACCCTGGGAGGAGAGGCCGATCTCCTCGAACCGGTCGGCATAGAGCTGGCCCTGGCCCGACCCGTTGACCTGGATCAGTCCATCCTCGGTGGTCCGGATGCGGAAAATCGCCTGGTTCCGGGTCGCGAAGTTGACCATCTGCATGGCACCGCCAAACCGTCCCTCGCGCTCGAACTTGATCTGGTAGCGGCCCTTGCCCAGCGGCGTGACCTCCTTGAAGGCGGTATCGCGCTTGAGCTGGTCCTGGATCATCTTGTCGTTCGCCGCGGCTTTCTCCGGATCGATTTCGCCGCGCGCGATCTGACCGAAGAGGGGGGCGTAGGTGAGCTGACCGAGGAAGGTCACGCCGTAGCCGCCGTCTTTGGTTAAGCGGATCTCGGCCTCATAACGGTCCGGAATATAACAACTGGCGAGCAGGGCGAGGGCGATGCCCACCGTCGCGGCGGCACGCGCATATCGTCCCAATGTCCGGACAAGTCTCCCGGTTTCCACGCCCAGCCCCTTTACCTTACCGCTATGCTTTATAACCGCTTAGCGAATCATCTGAATCTAAATTCTTAGGTCTTGGCGCGCTCTTCGTGTTTGGCCTGGACCCACAAGTTTTCCATTTCATCGAGGGTTGCGCCCTCGGGCGATTTTCCAGCCGCGCACAGCAGCGCCTCTACCCGCCGGAAGCGCCGGTCGAATTTGAGATTGGTCCCGCGCAGCGCCATGCCGGGGTCGATCCCGGCCTTGCGGGCCAGGTTCACGCAGGCAAAAAGCAGGTCGCCGATCTCGTCGGTCAGGCGCTCGGGGCTGTGCGCCTCGGCTTCGAACTCCGCCCGGACCTCGTCCAATTCCTCCTGGATCTTGCCGAGGATATCCTTGGCTTGTGTCCAGTCGAACCCGACCCGGGCGGCCCGCTTTTGGAGCTTCTCGGCCTGTTTCAGCGCCGGCAAACCGGCTGGAAGGCCGTCCAGCACGCTCGGCGGCGTGCCCGGTTCACCGGCAGCGGCCCGTTCTGCGGCCTTCATGTTCTCCCAGGCCTCGGTCTGGGCGGCGACGTTCTCAAACTTCGCCGTGCCGAAGACATGCGGATGCCGGCGGATCATCTTGTCGCTGATGGCGCCGACGACGTCCGGGAACGCAAAGAGCCCGGATTCCTCGGCCATGCGGGCGTGGAACACGACCTGAAACAGAAGGTCGCCCAACTCGTCCTTGAGGGCGGGCATATTGTCGCGCGCGATGGCGTCGGCGACCTCGTAGGCTTCTTCGATGGTGTAGGGCGCGATGGTCGCGAAGGTCTGTTCGACGTCCCACGGGCAGCCGCCCTTGGGATCGCGCAGGCGCGCCATGATATCGATCAGGTCTTGGATGTTATGGCCGGGCGCGGCGTAAGGGCGAGGGGGCGCTTTTGGCGCGGACGTCATGGAGGTCGGTACCGTTTCGAAATCGGATAGCCGCAGCTTACGCCGACCGCCTGTGACGCGAAAGCTAACCTTTGCGCGCGACCAGGCTTTGCCAGCGGGCCTTTGCGTTATTGAGCCCGAAAGCCTTCAAACTGGCGGCGAAAGAGCTTGGCGCGCGGCGCGGCAGGCTTACGGACAAGGGATAAGGCGGCTCCGGGTGAGCCGGCTCAGGCGGCGCAACGTCGCCCAACGCATCCCAGGCCCGCGGCGTCGCCCGCGTGAGCAGGAGGGTGTCGCCGTCCCAAACCTCGACGCGGTCATAGTCGCCGGCATTGATCGCCGCGGCGGCCGCCTCGATCGCGCACGCGCCGTCGTCGGCGGTGATATCGATGGTCGTGTTTCCGCCCGCATAGTTGAAAACACAGCGATAGCTCTTCATCTGAGACCCCGCAGCGTTTGCATGGAGGGAAACTCTACGCCGCATCGGGCCGCGCGCAAGGCCGGGCCCTCAAAAAACGCGCGCTTTGCAACTCCCGTTGCGCATGCGCGCGAAATTCAAAGCCGCGGCGTGTGCGAAGCCTCCGTAGCTGTTGAGTGACTTGCCTCAACTGCCGCGTCAGGTTGTCGGTGGTCGGGTTCGTGAGATGGTTCGGCGCGCGAGTCCCGGAGACCTAGTGCGAGCACGCCTTGGAGTCCGGGGCTCTTCGGCCGACCTGTCGGCCGCTGACGAAGTGCCAGCAGACTTCCGTGGCGCCATCGAGGGTGTTCAACACGCCGATCACGGCGCGGCCTTTGTCCCGGGAGACAAGGCGGCCCAATCCCAGGGCGTGCGGCGCCCGGTCGGCGGTGGCAATCAGCTCTCCCGTGTCTTCATAGAACAGCGCGTACATCGAACGGTGCGTTTCCTTACAAGCCGTTCATGCCTAACGAACTTAACCTGGGTTTAGTTGCGCCCCTGAAATGGACCCTGAAACAAGGGAGGTGCGCGCGCCCAATAAGGCGGTAACCGCAGCCGGATCATTGCCTGACCCCAACTACGATTGTCGCATAATACATATTATGGAAATAAAAAAATAGGAAAAATACCGTGATATTCAGGTATTTAGCCGCCTCGGTGCGATCAGGCCTGCTGCGGCCCGGTCGGTGGCGTCATGCCCGCTATCGCGCTTCACGGCGCCTAGTCCGTGCTCGGACCTGGATCGATTTTGGGCCCGTTCTTGCGGTGGGCTTGCGGCGTTCTAATCCG
>JADZAK010000109.1 GCA_020852595.1 Rhodospirillaceae bacterium | reverse complement strand
GCGCGCGCCCTTGCCGAGGGTCTTGGTTTCGTCGTCGAGCAGACGCAGGCCGCGGTCCAGCATCGACTTGAAGCGGGTCTCTTCGAGCAGCAGCGTTTCGGTGATGAGCGGACGGGCCCGCTCGAGTTCCGGATACTGCGCGCCCATCTCGGCGATCAGCGCCGGCACCAGGCGGTGCATCAAGGGGTCCTTGCAGCCCATCATGTGCGCGTGGCGCATGGCGCGGCGCATGATTCTACGCAAAACGTAGCCGCGGCCTTCGTTGGAGGGCAGGATCCCGTCGGCGATGAGGAAGCCGGAGGCGCGCAGGTGGTCGGCGATCACGCGGTGCGAGGCCTTGTGCGGGCCGGCCGGGTCGGTGCCGGCGGCCGACGCGATGGCCGCGATCAGCGCCCTGAACAGATCGATCTCGTAGTTGTCGTGAGTGCCCTGCAGCAGCGCGGTGATGCGCTCGAGGCCCATGCCCGTATCGACGGACGGCTTCGGCAGGTTGATGCGCTCGCTCGGCGTCACCTGCTCGAACTGCATGAACACGTTGTTCCAGATCTCGATGAAGCGGTCGCCGTCGGCGTCGGCGGATCCGGGAGGACCGCCCGGGATGTGATCGCCGTGGTCGTAGAAGATTTCCGTGCACGGACCGCAAGGCCCCGTATCGCCCATAGCCCAGAAGTTGTCGCTGGTCGGGATGCGCACGATCTTGTCCTGGGACAAACCGGCGACCTTCGCCCAGATGCCGGCGGCTTCCTCGTCCGAGGAGTGGACAGTGACCATCAGGCGCTTCTTGTCGATGGCGAAGTCCTTGGTGATCAACTCCCACGCGAGACGGATGGCTTCTTCCTTGAAGTAATCGCCGAAGGAGAAGTTGCCCAGCATCTCGAAGAAGGTGTGGTGGCGGGCCGTGTAGCCGACGTTGTCGAGGTCGTTGTGCTTGCCGCCGGCGCGCACGCATTTCTGCGAGGTGGTGGCCCGGCTGTAGGGGCGTGTTTCGACGCCGGTGAAGACATTCTTGAACTGGACCATCCCTGCGTTGGTGAACATCAGCGACGGGTCATTGCGCGGCACAAGCGGGCTGGACGGCACGATCGTGTGGCCGTTGCGGGCGAAGAAGTCCAGGAAGGCCGTGCGAATTTCTTTCGTCGTCGACATGCGAATCAAAGGTCCAGGTTATCGGGGGCCAAAATGTCAGGAGACCGTCTCAAGGCCTGAACCGGTTCAGTCCGGGCCTTGCGGCGTTAACACTTTTTAGCGCGTCCCATAGAGAAGTGTCCAGGAAACCGGACGTAACGGGCACGCGGGGTTCGGACCTATATGTGGTGCAAAAACCACAAAAAAAGACGGGGTTCCGGCTGCTCCAGAACCCCGTGTTGCCAACGGAGGGGATAGTGAGGGGATTGTTGGCGAAAGGCTTTGATCGGCGGCTGAGAAGCGCGGCGGGTTATTCGCCGTCTTCGTCCTCTTCCGGAGCCGCCGCCATGGCGCCCGCGATCAGGCCGGCGTTGACGCGGATCTGCTTCTCGATCTCGGCGGCGACCTCGGGATGTTCACGCAAGAACGTTTTCGCGTTTTCGCGTCCCTGGCCGATGCGCTCGGAGTTGTAGGAGAACCAGGACCCCGACTTCTCGACGATGCCGGCCTTTGTGCCGAGATCGAGAAGCTCGCCGGTCTTCGAGACGCCTTCGCCGTACATGATGTCGAACTCGACCACCTTGAACGGCGGCGCGACTTTGTTCTTCACTACTTTGACGCGGGTCTGGTTGCCGACGACGTCTTCCTTGTCCTTGATCTGCCCGATGCGGCGGATGTCGAGGCGCACCGAGGCATAGAACTTCAGCGCATTGCCGCCGGTGGTGGTTTCGGGGTTGCCGAACATCACACCGATTTTCATGCGGATCTGATTGATGAAAATGATGAGCGTGTTGGAGCGCGCCACCGACGCGGTGAGTTTGCGCAGCGCCTGGCTCATCAGACGGGCCTGGAGGCCCATGTGGGAATCGCCCATCTCGCCTTCGAGTTCGGCGCGCGGCGTGAGCGCGGCGACCGAGTCGACGACGAGCACATCGATGGCGCCCGAACGCACCAGCGTATCGGCGATTTCGAGGGCCTGTTCACCGGCGTCGGGCTGCGAGATCAGAAGGTCGTCGAGGTTGACCCCGAGCTTGCGGGCGTAGCCGGGATCGAGGGCATGTTCGGCGTCCACGAAAGCGCAGGTGCCGCCGCCCTTTTGGGCTTCGGCGATGACATGGAGCGCGAGGGTGGTCTTGCCCGAGCTTTCCGGCCCATAGATTTCAATGATGCGGCCCTTGGGAAGGCCGCCGATGCCCAAGGCCAGGTCCAGGCCCAGGGAGCCGGTCGATACCGCCGCGATTTCCACCGCGCTCTCGTTCTGGCCCAGGCGCATGATCGAGCCCTTCCCGAAGGAACGCTCAATCTGAGTGACGGCAGCCTCAAGGGCCTTGTTCTTATCCATTGAATCTCTTTCTACGAGGCGGAGGGCGGATTCGGCGGGCATCGGTGTCTCCCCTGAGTGTCTATTCAGAATTTTCAAGGCGTTCAATCGCGTCCTGAGCCCAGAGTGTACATCTTTTGTTCTCTCTAGCAAGAATAAATTAGAACAAAAAACGAACTTCCAAATCGCCTGTTAAATCATTGAATTATGGAGGGTTGTAGAGCGCGGACGTTCCCGGAAACGTTGTTCGCCCGCAACAGGTAGGCCCGGCTTGGGGACAAAAGGGAGGGACCGGCAGCTCGCCCCTACGGCGGTCCCTTACGTTCCGGCGAGAACTTCTTTCACCTTGCTGGCCAACTGGCCGAGTGAAAACGGTTTCGGGAGGAAATGGAAGTCGGCGGTATCGACGATATCGCCGCGGGCGACTTCTTCCGAATAGCCGGAAATGACGATGATGCGGATCTCAGGACGTTCGACGCGGATCAGGCGGGCGAGCGTGCCGCCGTCCATGCCCGGCATCATCATGTCCGTGATCATGAGATTGACCCCGGTGGTATCCCGCAGGATATCGAGCGCCTGCTCGCCGGTGCGCGCTTCGAGCACTTTATACCCCTTAGCCTTCAGCGCGCGCGCGGCGAACACACGCACCGCGTCCTCGTCCTCGACCAACAGGATGGTGCCCTGACCGCCGAGATCGGCGGTTTCATCGAGCACGGCGGCCTTCGCGGCGGCGGCCCTGGCGCGCTGCGAGGCGGCCGCGGCTTCGGCGTCTTCGACCTCCGGCGTGGCGCGCGGCAGATAGATCGAGAAGCTGGCGCCCTTGCCCGGCGATGAATCCACGAGGATGAAACCACCGGTCTGGCGGACGATCCCGTACACGGTGGCCAGACCAAGCCCCGTTCCCGCGCCGGGGATTTCCTTCTTGGTCGAGAAGAACGGTTCGAAGATGCGCCCCAGATTCTCAGGGGGAATGCCGGTGCCAGTATCGGCCACGGAGATACAGATATAGCGGCCCGCGGGCACCTGTTCGGCGCCGAGTTGGGTCGGCTGATCGAAGACCTCGGTGCCGGTGGTGATGGTGAGCGTGCCGCCGCCGGGCATGGCGTCGCGGGCGTTCACGGCGAGATTGATGATCATCTGATCGAACTGCCCGGGATCGACGCGGACAAGGCCGAGATCGCGGCCGTGGATCAGCTTGAACTCGATGGACTCGCCGATAAGGCGTGTGAGGAGATGCGAAAGCTCCATCAACGCATCGGTGACGTTGAGGTCCTTCGGCTGCAACGGTTGTTTGCGCGAGAAAGCCAGCAGCTGGCGGACGAGATTGGCCGCGCGGTTGGCGTTCTGCTTGATCTGCATGATATCGGCGAAGGACGGATCGCCGGCGCCGTGGCGCTGGAGCAAAAGATCGCAGAAGCCGATCATGGCGGTGAGCAGGTTGTTGAAGT
>JADZAK010000108.1 GCA_020852595.1 Rhodospirillaceae bacterium | reverse complement strand
GCCCCAGGGTGTAGACGGACGCCCACATTTGGAGCGCATAACTTATGACCGAACCTCGCCGTCCCTCGGGACGTCCCGCCGATGTCCTTCGCCCCGTGTCCCTTGAGCTGGGCGTGAACAAACACGCTGAAGGCTCCTGTCTGGTGAAATTCGGCGATACGCACGTTCTTTGCACCGCGACCATCGAAGAGCAGGTTCCCCCCTGGCTCAAAGGCGGCGGCAAAGGCTGGGTGACGGCGGAATACGGCATGCTGCCGCGCTCGACCAACACCCGCACCGCGCGCGAAGCGGCCAAGGGCGGCCAGTCGGGCCGCACCCAGGAAATCCAGCGTCTGATCGGGCGTGCGCTGCGCGCCGTCACCGATCTGCGCGCCTTCGGCGAGATCCAGATCCGCCTCGACTGCGATGTCATCCAAGCTGACGGTGGTACCCGCACGGCAAGCGTCACCGGCGCATACGTCGCGCTGCATCAGGCCTTCGGCACCATGAAGAAACTGGGCGCCATTCACCGCATCCCCTTAAAAGAGCCGGTCGCAGCCATCAGCGCGGGCCTCTACAACGGCATGGCGGTGCTCGATCTCGATTACGCCGAAGATTCCAAGGCGCAGGCCGACGCGAACTTCGTGCTGACGGCGTCGGGCGGCATCGTGGAAGTGCAAGGCACGGCGGAAGATCATCCGTTCACGGAAGCCGAATTCCACGCGCTGCTGGCGCACGCGAAAAAAGGCATCGGCGAACTCGTCGTGCTGCAGCGCGCGGCCCTGGCGAAGATCGGGCTTTAAAAAAATGCCGCGGCGTTTCCCCGGCGGAAAGCTCGTCCTCGCGAGCCACAACCAAGGCAAGCTGCGGGAGATCCGCGAACTCTTGGCCCCGTTCAACGCCGATGTGATCTCCGCCGGTGAACTTGGTTTACCCGAGCCGGAAGAAACGGGTCTGTCATTCGTCGCCAACGCGGAACTGAAGGCGCTTGCCGCCGCCATGGGTGCGCAGATGATCGCGCTATCGGACGATTCAGGGTTGGCCGTGGATGCCTTGAACGGCGCACCGGGGATTTACTCCGCGCGCTGGGCGGGGCCGGAGAAAGATTTCGATCTCGCCATGCGCAAAGTCCAGGCCAACATGGGCGACAATCCAGTGAAAACTGCCCGGTTTATCTGCGCTTTGACCCTGGCCTGGCCCGATGGTCACTGTGAGACCGTTGAAGGAAAAGTCGAAGGCACGCTGACCTTTCCGCCGCGGGGGGCTCACGGCTTTGGCTACGATCCCATCTTTATTCCGGACGGTTTCGACATCACGTTCGGCGAGATGGATCCGGTCAAGAAACACGAGATGAGCCACCGCGCGGACGCGTTCCGAAAACTCGTGGCGGCGAGCTTTTCTTGAGCATGCAGGGCACCGAAGGCTTCGGCCTTTATGTCCATTGGCCGTTTTGTATTTCCAAATGCCCGTACTGCGACTTCAACAGTCACGTCGCGCAGAGCATTGATCAAACCGCGTGGAAGACCGGGCTTCTGACCGAACTCGCCCATTTCGCCGCGCGTACGCCCGATAAAATCCTGACCAGCATTTTCTTCGGCGGCGGCACGCCGTCACTCATGGATCCGGCGACCACGGCGGCGATCATCGAGGCCGCGCGTAAAAGCTGGCGTACCGCAAACGATCTCGAGATAACGCTGGAAGCAAATCCCGGCACCGTCGATGCGGATCGTTTCAATGCGATCCGCGACGCCGGTGTGAACCGCCTGTCCATGGGTGTGCAGGCGCTGAACGACGCCGATCTCAAATTTCTCGGGCGCCGTCATGGCGTTGAAGAAGCGCGGCGCGCGTGGCGCGCGGCGGCGAAGATTTTCCCGCGGGTATCCTTCGATCTGATCTACGCGCGCCCCCAACAATCACCCGAAGCGTGGCGCGGTGAACTGGGTGAAGCTTTGCGCGAAGTCAAAGACAACGGCATCACGCATCTCTCGCTCTATCAGCTGACCATGGAGCCGGGCACGGCCATGTTCGACGCCCATGAGCGCGGCGAATTCGCGCTGCCGGGCGAAGACGACGCGGCGACCATGTTCGAGGATACGCAAGCGCTCTGCGCCGAAGCGGGCTTTCCGGCCTACGAGATTTCCAACCACGCGGGCGACGGCGCTACCTGCCGGCACAATCTCACCTACTGGCGCGGCGGCGATTACGTGGGGGTCGGGCCCGGCGCCCACGGCCGCCTGACTTTAAACGGCGGCGCGGTCGCGACCCGGCAGATCAAGGCGCCCGCCCTGTGGCTGAAGAAAGTCGAAGGCGCGGGTCAGGGCACCCAGGAAGAAAGCGCCATCGCCCCGGAGGACAGGGCGCGGGAGCTTTTGATGATGGGGCTGCGGATCGGCGAAGGGGTGGATAAGGCCCGCTTCGCCCGGCTCGCTGGGCAAACCATCGAGGCCCTGGCCAACCCGGGCTCCATCGGCCGGCTCGCGGCGGGGGGATTCCTGGAGGATGGCCTGGACACCTTAAAAGCCACGGCGCCGGGGCGGATGGCGCTCAACGCGGTGCTGCGGGAGCTTCTCGTATAGGTTAGCGGGCGGGGCTCGTTTTTAACGTTGATTAAGGCAGTTAAGATATTGAAATAGCATCAAAATTTACCCCAAAACGCCTCCAAATGGTCCCTCAAGAAAAATCTGAGGATAGCCCCCGATACTCCTGAAATTACGAAGATTTTTGCCTTCTGTTTACGCTTTGTATACCCTGCCGGGTGAGGATAAGCCTCGAGTTCCAGAGTTCGGCGGACCTAGATGTACAACGCGCGTTTGGATGGGCTGACGGAGTATCCGTTCCAGCGCCTGGCCGTCCTCTTGGCCGGGCTCACGCCCCTTTCTAACGACAAGGGGGCTGAGCAAACGATTATGTCCATCGGCGAGCCGCAGCATACACCGCCGGCTTTGCTGCACGCCGCGTTGGCGAAAGCTCAAGGGGACTGGGGCAAGTACCCGCCCAATGCCGGGACGCCCGCCTACCGAACGGCCGTCGCCGCCTGGTGCACCCGGCGCTTCAATCTTCCGGCCGGATACATCGATCCGGAAAAACATATTCTTCCCCTCGCCGGCAGCCGCGAGGGCCTGTTCATGGCCGCGCAGCTGTGCGTGCCGGCCACCAAGAACGGCCGCACCTCGGCCGTCCTGATGCCGAACCCCTTCTACCAGGTGTATTTCGGCGCGGCGGTGATGAACGGCGCGGAGCCCGTGTTCGTGGCCGCGACGCGCGAGACCGGTTTCCAGCCCAATTACGAAGCGGTCGCGCGCGACGACCTTGACCGGACCGCGATGGCTTATCTGTGCACGCCGTCGAACCCGCAAGGGACCATCGCCACGCTGGCGCAGCTGAAAACCGCCATCGCGCTCGCGCGCAAACATGACTTCGTGCTGGCCTGCGACGAATGCTACTCGGAGATCTACGACGACGCGCCGCCCGCCGGCGCCCTTCAAGCCTGCGCCGAACTCGGCGAAGGCCTCAAGAACGTGCTCGTCTTCAATTCACTCTCGAAGCGCTCCAGCGTGCCGGGTCTGCGCGCCGGTTTTGTCGCGGGCGATCCTGACCTCATCGCAAAGCTGTCGAAGCTGCGCGCCCATGGCGGCGCGGTGCAGCCGCTGCCGGTGATGGCGGCGGCGACGGCGCTGTGGAACGACGAAGCCCATGTGATCGAGAATCGCGCGCTGTACCGCGCGAAGAACGATGACGCGGAACGCATCTTCGGCAAACGTTTTGGGTTCTACCGCCCCGCCGGCGGCTTCTTCCTGTGGCTGGACGTGAAGGACGGCGAAGCCGCCGCCCGCGCGCTGTGGGAAAAAGGCGGCATCAAGGTTCTGCCGGGCGCATATCTCGCCCGCGCCGTTGCCGGCGCAAACCCCGGCCAAGCCTATATCCGCGTCGCGCTGGTGCATGACCGCGCCAAGGTCGCCGACGCACTCGCCCGAATGATCCCGATTCTTGAATCCGTGTGAACAGAATAGTCACCACGAGGACATGCCATGACCGCCGCCGTTCGTAGCCAGAACACGCCGTTCCTGCCGCCCGCCTGGGCCGCGATGCTGAAGCGCGCCGCGCTGTTCGCCGCGGGATTGAGCGTTGTCATGCTGTGCGTGCTGGCCCTGCTCGCGCTCATCAGCTACTCGCCGGACGATCCTTCGCTGAACACGGCGACGGACCTGACGCCGCAGAACGCACTTGGTTTGACCGGCGCCATCATGTCCGACGCGCTGTTGCAGACCGTGGGCCTCGGCGCCCTTGCGATTATTTTTGCGATCGCCGCGTGGGGCGTGCGCCTCATGAAAGGCGAGGTCGTCTCCTGGCTGTGGCTGCGCACGGTGGCGGTGATCACCGCCGCGATGCTGCTCGCCATCGGTTTTGAAATCGTGCCGTCCTTTGGCGGATGGCCCATCGCCGCGGGCCTCGGCGGCGCCGCGGGCGATGTGCTGCTCAAGGCCTTGACCGCCTATGGCGCGCCGGCTGTCGCCATCACCTTGGGCCTGGCGGTCGGTCTTGCCGCCGCGGCTGCCGGAACGGGTCTTCTGTTGTGGTCGATGACGGTGCGCTTCGCTGTCGCGGGCGCCGCCTGCGTCGCCGCCGCCAAGGGTTTAGCGACGGCCGCCACCGTTCTGGCGCGCGCGCCGATGTGGGTGGTGGGCCGCCTGCCGAAGGCCGAGCCGCGTGAGAAGGCCTCCGAGAAGCCCGTGAAAGCCAAGCGTGAACGCATCGAGCCGGTCGCGCAGATTCCGGACGAGGGCGAAGAAGACGAAGCGATCGAAGCGCCGGTCCAGGCGCGCGCGATCCTCGATGAGGAAGATGAAGACGGCGCGGTGGAAGAAGCGCCGCGCGCCCGCGAAACCGCCGTTGTTGAAACGCGCGCCAAACCCGCGAAACAGTCGAAGCGCGAAATGGCCGCCCGCCAGGGCGATCTGCTGCCCAAGGGCAAGAAGGACTTCGACCTTCCGAGCCTCGATATACTGACCCCGCCGTCGACGCGCGTGCAGAACGTGGTGAGCAAGGAAGCCCTGGAAGCGAACGCGCGCATGCTGGAATCCGTACTCGACGACTTCGGCATCAAGGGCCAGATCGTCAAAGTGCGTCCGGGCCCCGTCGTGACCTTGTACGAACTGGAACCCGCGCCGGGGACCAAGACCTCGCGCGTTGTGTCGCTGGCCGACGATATCGCGCGGTCCATGAGCGCGGTGGCGGTGCGTATCGCCGTGGTGCCGGGCCGCAGCGTGATCGGCATCGAACTGCCGAATGCCAACCGCGAAACCGTGCTGCTGCGCGAGCAGCTGGCGACGGAAGAATTCGAGCGCAGCGAAGCCAAGCTCGTGCTCGCGCTGGGCAAGGACATCGGCGGCGCGCCGGTGTTCGCCGATCTCGCGCGCATGCCGCACTTGCTCGTCGCCGGGACGACGGGTTCGGGGAAATCGGTCGCCATCAACACCATGATCATGTCGCTGTTGTATCGGAACACGCCGAAAGACGTGCGCCTGATCATGATCGATCCGAAGATGCTGGAATTGTCCGTGTACGACGGCATCCCGCACCTGCTGGCGCCCGTCGTGACGGAGCCGGGCAAGGCGGTGATGGCGCTGAAGTGGGTCGTGCGCGAGATGGAAAACCGCTACCGCGCGATGTCGCAGCTCTCGGTGCGTAACGTGTCGGGCTACAACCAGCGCCTCGCCGAAGCGGTGAAGGCCGGCAAGACCCTGACGCGCACCGTGCAGACCGGCTTTGATCCGGGGACCGGCAAGCCGATCTACGAAGAGCAAGCGCTCGACATGAGCCAGCTGCCGTACATCGTCGTGGTCATCGACGAAATGGCGGACCTGATGCTGGTGGCGGGGAAAGACGTCGAAGCCGCCGTGCAGCGCCTGGCGCAGATGGCGCGCGCCGCGGGCATCCACGTAATCATGGCCACGCAGCGTCCGTCGGTGGACGTGATCACCGGGACCATCAAAGCGAATTTCCCGACGCGCATCAGCTTCCAGGTGACCTCGAAGATCGACAGCCGCACGATCTTGGGCGAACAGGGAGCCGAGCAGCTGCTGGGTCAGGGGGACATGCTGTACATGGCGGCCGGTGGCCGTATTACCCGTGTGCACGGCCCCTTCGTCAGCGACAAGGAAGTCGAGGAAGTCACCGCGCACCTGCGCGCACAGGCCGTGCCGGATTACGTCGAAGCAGTCACGGAAGAAGACGATCTCGAGGACGTGCCGGGTTTCTCAGGCATGGCGGGCGGCAATACCTCGACCGGCGACGGCCTGTTCGACCAAGCCGTGGCGATCGTGGCCCGCGAGCGCAAGGCCTCGACCAGCTTCATCCAGCGCCATCTGCAGATCGGCTACAACCGCGCCGCCAAGATCATCGAGGACATGGAAAAGCAGGGCATGATTTCCAAGGCCAACCATGTCGGCAAGCGCGAGATTCTGCTGCCAGAACCGCAGGATATGTAATCAACGCGAAGACAACGTAGACTTGGCCACAGGGCGGCCATAGTGTCCGCCCATGTTCTGGGGCTACGGGCCGCGATCAGCAAAAGTGGTGACCGATTTTTGCGACCGAGCGCGGCCCACCTAGAAATTGTTGATCCGCTACGCGGATCAACTGGCCGACGAGAGGACGCTATGGCGAAATTACTTCGAGTTTTCATCCTGTTGATTGCAGCGCTGGGTTTCAGCGCGCCTCTTTTAAGCAATCGGGCATACGCCGCCGAGGCGGCGGACGCCGAGGCGCTGAAGAAAGCCGAGGCGTATCTCAACGCCATCACCACCTTGAAATCGCGCTTCGTCCAAGTGAACCCGGACGGCGGCAACTACACCGGCGACCTGTTCATCTCGCGCCCGGGCCGCATGCGCCTTGTGTACGACAAGCCCACCCCGATGCTGATGGTGGCCGACGGCAAGTTCCTGATCTACGTCGACACGCAGATGAACGACGCCAGCCACCTCGACCTCGATGAAACGCCGGCCGGCCTGCTTTTGAAGGAGAATCTGTCCTTCAGCGATCCGACCGTGAAGCTGCTCGACGTCAAACGCGGCCCGGGGACGGTGGAGATCACCGCCGCCATGGCCAAGGATCCGGCGGCCGGCAAACTCACCATGGTGTTCAGCGAAGGCCCCTTCGAACTGCGTCAGTGGCGCGTGGTGGATGCGCAGAACAAAGAGGTCATCGTGACCCTGGAAAACGCTCAAAAAGGCGTGGCGCTGGACAAGGCCTTGTTCCGCTACGATGCGAGAGCCGCGCGGAATAAAGACTAGGAGTCGCGTCCTCCGGCCTTTCACACCCGCGTGAGTTTTAACGACTATGACGTGCAGTTCATGATCGTTAAATCCATAAAGGCCTGATTTTCCTCATTAACTCGTATGCGCTTTTGCATGGCCGCCATTCCGGGCGGTCAGTTTGCAATTTGGAAAACGCGACATATATCACCCTCATGCGGCGGGCATCGCAAAGGTCCCCGCCGAGCCGAGAAAACGGTCCCCCTACCGTTCGGCAGACGCAAAGGCGCCCGGTGTCCCCCCACATCGGGCGCCGTTTCTTTTTGTGGTACCTGTTCGCGTCATGCTCACCATCGCCACCTGGAACATCAACTCCATCCGCAAGCGTCTCGCGCAGCTCGACCGCCTGGTCGATCTGGCCGCGCCGGATGTGATCTGCCTGCAGGAAACCAAGTGCATGGATGCGCTATTTCCCCGGAAAGAGATCGAGGACCTTGGGTACATCCATCAGGCCTACGCGGGACAGAAAGCCTATAACGGCGTCGCGATTCTTTCGAAGCTGCCGCTGTCCCATATCGACATGCACCGCCACTGCGAGCGCGACGACGCGCGCCATATCAGCGCGGTGGTGGGCGAGGGCGATCAGGCCGTAAAAGTGCACAGCCTGTATGTGCCCGCCGGCGGCGACATCCCGGATCGCGCGCTCAATCCCAAATTCGATCACAAACTCAAATTCGTGGACGCGATCGCCGACTTCTTCGCCGGGCATCATGGCTTGTCCGACGCGGCGGTTGTGGCCGGGGACTTCAATATCGCGCCGCTGCCCAGCGATGTGTGGGACCATGCCCGCATGTCACGCGTCGTTACACATACGCCGATAGAGATCGCGGCCTTGGAAAGAATGAAGCGCGCGCTTTATTTCATCGACGCTTTGCGCGAAGTGCATCCGGCGGACAATCCGGTGTTCACCTGGTGGAGTTACAGGGCCGCCGACTGGCAGGCCACGAACAAAGGCCGGCGCCTGGATCACATCTGGATCACGCCGGTGCTGAAAGACCGCATCGAGAACGTCGAAGTGCTGCTCGATGTGCGGCACTGGACGCCGCCGTCGGACCATGTGCCTGTGGTTCTGAAGCTCAAGTCTTGAATCACGGGGTGACTCACCCCATCCTCAGCTCCCTTCCTAACGCATTTTCCGGATTGCTCGATGACTCACCACGACCCCGCGACTTGGTATGGCACCACCATTCTGGCCGTTCGCAAGAACGGCAAGATCGTCGTGGCCGGTGACGGACAGGTCACGCTGGGCAATCAGGTACTGAAGTCCAACGCGCGCAAGGTGCGCCGCCTGTCGGATGGAAAAGTCATCGCGGGCTTTGCCGGCGCCACGGCTGACGCGTTTACGCTGTTCGAGCGTCTGGAAGCCAAGCTCGAGAAACATCCGGGCCAACTGATGCGCGCCTGCGTGGAACTCGCCAAGGACTGGCGCACAGACCGCTACTTGCGCCGCCTGGAGGCGATGATGGCGGTGGCGGACAAGGACGTATCGCTGATTCTGTCGGGAACGGGCGACGTGCTGGAGCCGGAAGACGGTTTGATCGGCATCGGTTCGGGCGGCGCCTTTGCGCTGGCCGCCGCGCGCGCCCTCGCCGATCGTCCCGACATGGACGCCGAGGCCATCGCGCGCAAGGCGATGAAGATCGCCGCCGACATCTGCATCTACACCAACAACGAACTGGTCGTCGAAATCCTATGAGTTCCTTTTCGCCGCGCGAGATTGTTTCCGAACTTGATCGTTTCATCATCGGGCAGGCCGAGGCGAAGAAAGCCGTCGCCGTCGCTTTGCGTAACCGCTGGCGCCGTCAGCAGCTGCCCGAGGGCCTGCGCGAGGAAGTGCTGCCCAAGAACATCCTGATGGTCGGCCCGACGGGCGTGGGCAAAACCGAGATCGCGCGCCGCCTCGCCAAACTCGCCAATGCACCGTTCCTGAAAGTCGAGGCCACCAAATTCACGGAAGTCGGTTATGTGGGGCGTGACGTGGAAAGCATCGTACGCGATCTGACCGAAATCGCGCTGACCATGACGCGCGAGAAACAACGTAAAGAAGTCACCGCGAAGGCCGAGCTGGCCGCCGAAGAACGCGTGCTCAATGCCCTGGTGGGCGATAACGCGAGCCCCGAGACACGCCAGAAGTTCAGGAAGATGCTGCGCGAAGGCGAGCTCAACGACCGCGAGATCGAAGTGAATGTGCAGGAGCCCGCGAGCGCCTCGATGCCCACCATCGATATCCCCGGCATGCCGGGCGCGCAGATGGGCATGATGAATTTGAGTGAAATGCTCGGCGGCATGATGGGCAGCCGCATGCGGCCGCGCAAGATGACCGTCAGCCAATCCTACGAAGTGCTGATGCGCGAGGAATCCGACAAGCTTCTGAACCAGGAGAATCTGGTGCGCGAAGCCATCTCATCGGTGGAGAACGACGGTATCGTGTTCCTGGACGAGATCGACAAGATCACGGGCCGCGAGGATGCGCGCGGCGCGGACGTGAGCCGCGAAGGCGTGCAGCGCGACCTTCTGCCATTGATCGAAGGCACCACCGTGAACACAAAACATGGTCCCGTTAAAACCGACCATATCCTGTTCATCGCCTCGGGCGCGTTCCATCTCGCCAAGCCGTCCGATCTTCTGCCGGAGTTACAGGGCCGTCTTCCGATCCGCGTCGAATTGAAGGCGCTGACCCGCGACGACTTCATCCGCATCCTGACCGAGACCGAAGCGAGCCTGATCAAGCAGTACAAGGCACTGCTCGGCACGGAGAATGTAACCCTGGAATTCGGCGACGAAGCCATCGCCGCCATCGCCGACCTGGCCGCCGAGATCAACACCAGCGTCGAGAACATCGGCGCGCGGCGTCTGCACACGGTGTTGGAAAAGCTTCTGGAAGAGATCAGCTTCACGGCGACGGACCGCTCCGGCGAAACCTTCACCGTGACAGCAGACTACGTGCAGTCGCAGGTGGGCGCGCTGGCCAAGAAGGGCGATCTCTCGCGCTTTATTCTCTGATCCGCTTCAACATCACATAGAGCGCGCCCGCGCCGCCGTGGTGCTGGCGCGCTTCCGTGACCGCGAGGATCAGGGGACGCAAGTCGGGGCGATTCAGCCACTCCGGCGTTTCACGCCGGATCTTGCCGCCACCGCGCTCACCCTTGCCGGTCACCACCACCACGCAACGCGCGCCGTGCGCATGCAAGCGGCGAATAAAGCCGATCAACGCGCCGTGGGCTTGTTCGACCGTCATACCGTGCAGATCTATGCGCCCGTCGACAGTCATGTCGCCGCGTTTGAAGCGCTGGCCCGTGCGTTTATCCATCGCCGTGATGGCGCCGAGCCTTAGGGGCGCGGGCGCACGTTTAGCCGGTGGGGGCGAAGGCGCGAAGAAGTCGGGCTCAGGTTTCGGCGCGGCGCGCATCTCCTCGCGCGACGGCGCGGCCGGTTCCGGCGTCGGATGACGCTGCGGTCGGTACGGCGTGACGTTCCGCGTCACATAGCGCCAAAGCTCGCTGTCTTTCATGGGAGGGAATGTAGGACCGCGCCGTGCATTACGCGAAGCGGCGGACCATTACATCTGCACGTCTTGCAGACGGGGATCTTCACCGCGGTCATTTTGGCCCCGGCCGATGTTACCCTTGCCCGGACCCTTGTTGGCGGCGTCATGCGTCTCGTCGCCGCGGCCGATGCGGTTGAAGGCGTGGTAGGCCTCGACGCCGTCGAGTTCCATTTCGGGCAGATACCGGGTGACGAAGGCGCGCCAGTCGCCGTCGGGCGAAACACAGCGCGTCTTGTTCATGAAGTTGAGGGTCAGCACGAGGCCGCCCAGCTTCCAGAGCAGATTCCAGTTGTGCAGGTTCTCGGTCGCCGCCGCGATCGCGCGCCGGTAGACACGCTGAGCGATCCAGGGGCGGACAACGAAAAGATAGAAGAAAACGCCGAGCACCATCACGGCGGTGCCCAGGATGAGATCGACCGTAAACATGAGGACGAGCGAGCCGACGAATACCATGAGCAGCGGGGCGACGTTTTCCCACGGGCTCCACAGCGGCGAGCGCGGTGTATTCAGGCGGTCGAAATCGACGAAAATGCCGACGCGGTCGGCATGGTAGGATTCCACCAGGCGCGCGTAGAGCGCGCGGTCGCGCTTCTTTTCATGCGTAGGCTGTTTCGGCGCCGTATTCATCTTCACTCCGGATCACGTTAACCGTGACCCTTGGTTCCCCAGCTCGCATCGCAATAATCAGTGAAGGTAACAGAGGAGTGTTTACCGATTCTGAAGGACGGACGCCAGAACGCCTATTGAGGCTGCTAGGGCGTTGACGCACCCGCGTCTGACCCCAGGCTATCTGGGGGCTCGACCGGCGGTGGAACAGGCGAAGACAGGGATTCCGGGGCTTTGGGCACAAAGACCACGTAGGTGCCGCTGCTTTTCATGCGCGCGGCTTTCATAAAAGCGTCTTCGCCGTGGCCCCAGAAGAAATCGCCGCGCACGGCCCCGGTGATGGCCGCGCCGGTATCCTGCGCTACCACTAGACGTTGAAGTGGAAGCTCATCGGGGTCCTTGGTGTCGAGCCACACGGGCGCACCCAGGGGAATGAAGCGGGGGTCGACGGCGAGGGAGCGGCCCGGCGTGAGCGAGACGCTCGAGGCGCCCACCGGACCGTCTTCGGCTTCTTGCGCATTCAGCTTGCGAAAGAAGATGTAGCGCGTGTTGAGGTTCATGTATTTCGCCGCGTCCTCGGGATGGCCGCGCAGCCATTCGCGCACGGCGATCATGGATGCGCCGCCCGGCTTGAGCGCGCCGGCTTCGAGGAGAATCGAACCGATGCCCTTGAACTGGCGGCCGTTGGAGCCGGCGAAGCCGATGCGCATCACGGAGCCATCCGGAAGAGTCACGCGGCCCGAGCCCTGCACATGCAGCACATGGACCATCACCGGATCGTCGGCCCATGCGAGGACATCGGCTGAACTTGCGATGGCGCGCGCGCTGTCGATTTCGGTGCGCGTGTAATAAGGCGTCATGCGCATGCCGCGGCCGCTGTCGACGACGCGCCCGACGATGTTGGACGGCGCACCGGAGGGAAGGTTCGCGCCGGCGGCGAAGTCGCGTACGTCGACAGTGACGAGATCGCGCGGCAGCGCGTAGATCGGATACTGATACATGCCGCTCTGTTCGAGCGATCCACGCAGATCGGCTTCGTAATAGCCGGTGAAGAGGCCGTGATCGTTCGCGGTCTCGCCGGAACCGGCTGCCACGCGATAGCCGGCGAACATATCGGAGAGCACGGCGCGCAGCGCGGCATCGCCGCCGTTCACGCGCAAGACGGCATCGCAGGCGCTGTGCCAGGCCGAGGCGGGACGCGCGATGTTGCCGGTGCCGATGATGCGGTCGGGCGCGAGGGTTTTGATGCGCTCACAGGAGCGATGCAGCGCGGGCAGGGCCTGCGCGATGGATTCTTCCTGCCAGCCCGGGAGGCTGTCGAGACCGACAGGTGTATAGGTGACGGACGTATCCGGTTTCGCCGCGGCCGTGGACGCGGGCGGCTGCTCTTCGCGCGTCTCCGTCGCCGGCTGATGCTGGCGCATGAAACTGATCGCCGCGGCCGCGCCGATGACGGCGCCTACGAAGAGCGCCGCGACGAGAGCGACCGTTGAGCGCGGGCGTGGAGGTGGTGCGTCCGGTTCAGCCACGAGACTTCGAAAACTTCGACAGAGAGTGGAAGAGGGTTACTCAACGCTCCGGGTGGCAACCAGGACCCAGTTCGGGTCACGGCTGGAAAGATCGTGCGCGAAGGTCCACACGTCGGTGACGCTATCGACATGCTCGCGGTCGCCGTCGATGATTTCACCGGCGCTGTTCTTGATCACGTTGACCTGTTCGCTTTGGAAGCGCACGTCGATCGAAGCGCGCGCGTCTTCGACAGAAATCGCTTCCACCTTGGGCGGCTTCAGAACCACGAGTTCGGTTTCCATGGTTTCGCCGCGCGTTTCGCGGTCCTGGATCGCGTTGGCGAACTGGCTGTAGACCTCGGGGCTGAGCAGCGGCTTCAGGGTGTCGGTATCGCCGCGTGCGTAAGCGTTCACGATCATCTCGAACGCCTTGGCCGCGCCTTCGCCGAAGCGGCTGACGCTGAAGCCGGGGTCGGCCATCTTGATCTGCACCAGGCCGGCTTCCATCGGCGTGCCCTGGTAGGCCGGTTCGATGTCGAGCGCGCCTTCGCGCGAGCGGCGTGCCGCGCCCGGGATGGTCACAACGTTATCGGGAGAATTGGTGGTTCCACGCGCATAACCCTCGTCCGGGCGGGCGTCGCGATTCGGTTCGTGGCCGGTGCGGCGTCCGAGGACGCTGCGCAGACGCAGCACGATGAACCCCGCGACCATCGCGAGGATGATGATGTCGATAAACTGAAAGCCTTCCATTGTCTCGCCGTCGCTTGGTTGGAGGGAACCCCCAAGGAGTATCTCTCGGCTCTTAGAAAGCCGAAGTCAGAACGTCGGCCATACATTAAAAATAGGCTCTCGCCTGGCAAAGGGCAAGCGAAGGGGCCCGAAATCCGCACCGCGCGCCACCTATTCCGGGTAACACTCCATATCCGTGCAAGTACTTGTAAGGCCGCCTTGTATTGGCTGCCGGAAGCGTGTTACCTGCGCCCCTCGCGCGCAATTCGTGCGCACCAACGGAGACGACCATGAGCGAGACGAGCGACCTGCCCCCGGAATCCGCGCCGAGCGACGAGCAAGCGCCGCCGTTCGCCCCGATCCGCATCGCGGGCCAGTACATCAAGGACCTGTCGTTCGAAGTCCCGGGCGCGCCGGAGATCTACACCATCCTGCAGACGCAGGCCCCCGAGATCCCCATCAGCATCGACGTGGTCGCCCGTCCGGTCAGCGAAAGCGCCTATGAAGTGTCCCTGACCATCCACCTGGAAGCCACCGTCGGCGAACGCAAGGCGTTCATCTGCGAGCTGGTTTATTGCGCCGCCGTGGAAGTGAACAAAGCGATCGTGCCGGAAGAGCACATCCATCCGCTGCTCATGATCGAAGTGCCGCGCCAGATCTTCCCGTTCGCCCGCCAGATCGTCTCGGACGCGACCGGCCACGGCGGTTTCCCGCCGCTGCAACTGCAATTGGTCGATTTCGGGCTGCTGTACCGTCAGAAGTTCGGCATGCCGGGCCAAAGCCAGCCGCAAGAGCAGCCGGCGGTTCACTAGGCCCTTACGCCGGGGTTTCGGCCGCGGCTTTCAGCCAAATCGGGTTTTTCAGCTTCGCGACGAATGCCGCGTGGGCGGCGAGCTCGTCCGCGCTTGCCTCATGAGCCCGGGGTTCGCGCGCCGTGCGCACGATCTTTTCCTCGGGCGCGGCGATGACGACTTCGGAGGCCGCCAGAGCCAGGCCCGGTTCACGACCTCCAATCAGTTCCAGATAGACCCGCGCCAGAAGCTTGGCGTCGAGCAGCGCGCCGTGCTTTCCGCGCTCGGACAGGTCGATTTGGAAACGCCGGCAAAGGGCATCGAGGCTGGCCTGGGCGCCGGGGAACTTCCGGCGCGCCAGAATGACGGTGTCGATGGCGCGGTCAGCGGCCAGCGGACCCCGGCCAATGCGGCGCAGCTCGGCATTGATAAAGTTCATATCAAAGCCGGCGTTATGGGCGATGATTGGTGAATCACCGATGAAACCCAGCAGATCGTCGGCGAGGGACGAGAACAGCGGCTTGTCGGCCAGGAACGCCGCCGACAGCCCGTGCACCGCTTCGGCTTCCGCCGGCATGTCGCGCTCGGGGTTCAGGTAGCGGTGGAACTCGCGGCCCGTCGGCATGTGGTTGAGAAGCTCGATACAGCCGATCTCGACCACGCGGTGACCGCTCAAGGGGTCGAACCCCGTGGTTTCCGTATCAAGGACAATCTCACGCATCGCTTCGTTCTTTCCGCCCCGGGCTAGAGCTTTGATTTTAGAGCGCGCGTCAGGCGGCGCAAGGTCTCGCGCTTTCCGAGACCCGACGGAATGACGGCGTCGGCAAGGCGGCGTTTTTTTGCATCCGGCATTTGGCGGGCGAGGATCGCTTTCAGTTTCGCCTCGGTCATGCCCGGTCGGCGCAGCGCACGTTGACGTTGCAGGAAGGCCGGCGCCGAAACGACGGCGATCATGTCGAAGAGATCGTTTTGCGGGGTTTCGAAAAGGAGCGGGATTTCCACGGCGACGATGGAATGGCGCTTCAAGGCCGAGGCCTGGAAGAAACGCGCGCGCGCGTCTTTCACCATCGGATGGAGGATGGCTTCCAGCGCGGCGAGCGCTTCAGGGTTGGCGAACACCGCTTTGCCGAGCGCGGCGCGGTCAACGCCTTTGTCCGAGGTCACACCGGGAAAACGCTCATTTACAGGCGCGAGCGCGAGACCGCGCGGGCCGAGAAGTTTATGAACGGCCGCGTCGGCGCTGAACACCGGAATACCCGCGCGGGCCAGGAACGATGTCGCCGTGGATTTTCCCATGGCGATAGAGCCGGTCAGCCCGACGATCCGCGACGGCCAGCGGCGCGGCCTGACTTTATGCGGGTGAAGCCGGCGGCGTGTCATGCGGCGAGCACATGAGCCCTTAAAGCGGGCGTGACTTCGGGGCGGACCCCGAACCATCCGGCGAAGGCGGGCTGGGCCTGATAGAGGAGCATCCCAAGCCCGTCGACCGTCGGGTTCTTGCGCGCGCGCGCTGCGGCCAGCAGCGGTGTTTCGAGCGGCACGTACACAATATCATTCACGACCGCTGTCGGAGGCAACGGCGCAAGATCGATCTCAAGCGCCGGCTGGCCTTTCATCCCGAGGGTGGTGGTGTTGACGAGCAATGCCGCGCCGTCGAGCGCCTCTTTCATATTCTCCCACGGTTGCGGCTTGATGCGGCGCGGGCCCATTTCAAGCGCGAGGGATTCCGCACGGCGGGCCGTGCGGTTGACCAGGCGGATCTCGCTGACGCCGGCGTCCTGCAACGCAAAGCACACGGCGCGCGCCGCGCCGCCGGCGCCCAGCACCACGGCCGGTCCGGCGTCAGGTTTCCACATGGGCGCTTCGGCGCGGAGGTTCGTGATGAAGCCATACGCATCTGTATTCGTGCCGAGCGTCTTCCCGTCGGCGGTCAGGAAGATCGTATTCACAGCGCCGATCTGGCGGGCTTCGTTGGTGATACCGGTCAGAAACGAGAGCGCGGTTTCCTTATGCGGCACGGTGAGATTGACGCCGGAGAAACCCTTTTCATGCAACTCGCCGATGGCGGCGCCGAGGCTTTCCGGCGGCACCGGAAGACGGACATAACTGCCTTCAATTCCATAAGTTTTCAGCCAAAACTCATGCAGCGCGGGCGAGCGCGAATGATCGACGGGCCAGCCCATGATGCCGGCTTTGATCGGTTTCATAACTTCACCACACGGTGTTCGCGCAGGAAGGCGAGCAGCTCAAGAAGCGGCAAACCAAGCACGGTGAAGAAATCGCCTTCGACCTTGGTGAAGATCTGCGCGCCGCGGCCCTCGAGATGATACGCGCCGACCGAGGAGGTGAGCGCATCACCAACGACAGAGATGTATTCTTCGAGGAACGAATCCGAGAAGGGCCGCACGCTCATGCGCGGCAGGGATGTGTGGTGCCAGATGGGCGATCCGTGCAGCGCGACGGTGACGCTGGTCGGTAATACGTGCGTTTTACCGCGCAGCTTCAGCAGATGATCGCGTGCACCGGAGATATCTTTCGGCTTATCGAACCAGTCGCCGTCGCAGTCGAGCATCTGGTCGGCGCCGATCACGAGCGCTTCGGGGTAGCGCATGGAAATCGCGCCGGCCTTGAACTCGGCCAGCGCGAGGGCACAGTCCGAAGCCGACGCGCCTTCGGCTTTCATCGAGGCCTTGATGGCGTCTTCATCGACGTGCGCGGGAATTTGTTCAAATACGAGGCCTGCGGCACGCATCACGTTCGCACGGCTTTTGCTCGCGGAGGCAAGGATCAGGGGACGGGTCATGCGGCCGGGGACGTACGCTGTGTATGGAGTTGAATGATGGTCGCCGCGGTTTCTTCGATGGAGCGGCGTGTGACGTCGATTACGGGCCAGCCGTGTTTTGCGAACAGGCGGCGGGAGTCCGCGATTTCCTCGCGCACGGTCTCGAGGTCCGCATAACCCTCGCTGCGGTCTTCGTTCATGATGCGCAGGCGGCTTTGGCGGATGTCGGAAAGGCTTTTCGGCTCCCGCGTAAGACCGACGATCAGCGGCTTTTTCGCCGTGATGATTTCCGGCGCCAGGGTAACATTGGGGACCAGCGGAATATTGCCGGCCTTGAGGCCGCGGTTCGCCAGATACATGCAGGTCGGTGTTTTCGAAGTGCGTGAAACACCGATCAGGATGACGTCGGCTTCAACCATGGTGGCCATGGACTGGCCGTCATCGTGAGCTACGGTGAAGTGCATGGCGTCGATACGGTGGAAATACTCGTCGTCGAGGGCGTGCTGGCGGCCGATTTCCGTGCCGGCGCGGCGCTCGAAAAACTGCGAAAGGCCGGTCATGACCGGGTCCAGCGCCGAAACGTAGGAGATCTTCATTTCCCGGCAGGCCTGTTCGAGCAGGCTGCGGATTTTCCCGTCGAGAAGCGTGAAGATCACAAGGCCCGGGGCGCTGCGGATCCCCTCGATCACCCGGTTCATTTGGCCGGGGGTACGCACCAGCCACCAGAAGTGCTCGGTAACCTGGACATTCTCGTACTGCACCAGGCAGGCGCGGGCG
>JADZAK010000107.1 GCA_020852595.1 Rhodospirillaceae bacterium | reverse complement strand
GGCACCCGCACGCTCACGGTCTTGGTTTCGCCGGAGCGGCCCGGGAATTCCTGGAAGATCGCCTCCAGGATATAGGGCATCACCGGCTCGATCTGACCGTTGAGGCCCGAGCTGACGGCGCGGCCCTCGAACACGCGGTCCTTGCGGTCCGAGTTGTAGGTCGCGCCGCGGAACACGTTCACTTCAACGCGGCGCGTGAACACCTGACGCGTGGTGATGTCGTAGCGGTCGTCCCAGAACGGATCGTAGCCCATGTAGCCGAAGGGGCCGCGCGCCCAGTAGGGGCGTCCCCAGCCGTAGCCGTAACCGAAGCCGGCCTGCGCGCCGAAACCGGACCAGGTCGAGCGCACGTCGGCGCTGGGGCCGTAGACGGCGTAGCGCAGGGTGACGACATAGTCGGCGTTCGTCGGGCCGGCGCCGCCCGTGTACTGCTGCATGCCCAGGGCCGACAGGCGCTGGTTCATCAGATCGCCGAACTGCTTGAAGGCGAAGCTCGACTGCTGATCGTCATCGAGCGCGACGATGGCGAAGGTCTTGCCTTGCGGGGATTCGGACATGGCGTTGTAGCGCGTCACATCGGAGGTGACGAACTTGGGCCCGGCGCATCCGGCGAGCATAAGGACCGCGGCGGCGGCCGCGAAAACGGTTCTCAACATACCAACCTCCTGAAGCCGCGCGGGACCCTTTGGGCGGGACGGCGTCGCGCGGAGGACACAACTGTTCACTTTAAAATATAGAGATGAATTATGGCACAGGCGTGACGCCCTTTAAACGGGACGCCGGGCTGTAAGCGCCGCGGCGATCGTGCCGTCATCGAGGTAATCGAGTTCACCTCCAATGGGCATGCCGTGGGCCAGCCCGGACACCGTGGTTTTGGTTTCGCCCAGGCGTTCGGCGATATAGTGCGCGGTGGTCTGGCCGTCGACGGTGGCGGGCAGGGCGAGCACGACTTCCTTCACATCCGGCGACTCGGCGCGGACGACGAGTTTATCGATGCGCAGGTCCGACGGCCCGATTCCATCGAGCGGCGACAAAAGCCCGCCCGTGACGTGATACCGGCCGCGGAAAGCGCCCGTGCGCTCCAGGGCCCAAAGGTCGGCGACGTCTTCGACCACGCAAATCAGCGCGGGATCGCGGCGCGGATCGCAACAGATGGTGCAGGGATCGGCGCTATCGAAATTGCCGCAGCGCGAACAGACCTTCACCGACTCCGAGGCCGCCGCGAGGGTTTGCACCAGGGGATCGAGCAAGGACTCGCGCTTCTTGATGAGCGCGAGCGCGATGCGCCGCGCCGAGCGGGGCCCCAGTCCCGGCAGCTTCGACAATTGGCGTATGAGGGCTTCGATCTGTGGGCCGGCCATCGCAAATCTTTCGGCGCGTGTCGCACCACCCGCACCCCAGCCCCCCCCGCAAGCGGGAGAGGGCTGGGGTGAGGGTGCGAACGCCTAAAACGGAAGCTTGAATCCCGGCGGGAGCGGGAGGCCGCCGGTGAGTTTGTTCATTTCGTCCTGCGTGTGACGCTCGACTTTAGCGCGCGCGTCGTTGACGGCGGCGACGATGAGATCCTCGAGAACCTCGGCGTCCTCGGGCTTCAGGAGGCTGGGATCGATCTTCACGCGCTTGAGTTCGCTGCGGCCATTCAAGGTCGCCTGCACCATGCCGGCGCCGGCGCCGCCGGTCATCTCGGTGTCCGCGAGCTTCTCCTGCATCTCGGACATGCGGGTCTGCATGTCCTGAACCTGCTTCATGATATTTCCGAGGTTTTTCATCTTTGTCCTTTTAGAGCGCGAATGGGGGTCAGACTCCAATTCGCGCAGTAGTCATCGTAACGAGATAATTTTCAGGGCGAATTGGAATCTGACCCCCATTCGCTCGAGTTACTTGTCCGCGGGCTTGATGGCTTCCACGGTCGCGCCGGGGAAAGCCTCGAGAAGGGATTTCACCAGGGGATCGGATTTCGCCGTCTCGATCTCCTGGTCGTAAAGCGAGGGCGCACCACCCGCGTTCGAAACGCTGACGACCCAGCGCTGGCCGGTCCATCCGGTGAGCATCTTGCCCACCTGGCCCGCGAGGTCGCTGGGCGCAAGGCGTCCCGGTTTGAATTCGATGAGGCCTTGTTCGAAGCGCACGAGGTGAACGTTGCGGTGGAGATGGGTGGAGAGGATGGCTTCGCGCCTGGCGACGAACAGCTTCACCACTTCGGCGAAGGACTGCGGTTGCGGCAAAGGAGCGGCTTCGGCGGTCGGCTGCGGCGCGGCTATCGCTTGCGGCATATGATCGGTCGCAACGGCAGTCGCGGTCATGGTCGGGCGCGGCGCGGGACGCACGGGCGCGGCCGCCGGCGCGCGCGCGGCGACGGCGCCGCCGCTTTCCAGCGATTTCACCGCATCGGCCGGCGTCGGCAGATCGGCGGCGTAAGCCAGACGCACGAGCACCATCTCCACGGCCTGCAGCGGCATCGGCGCGGCGCGCGCTTCGCCGAGGCCCTTCAGAAGCATCTGCCAGGCGCGCGTGAGCACGCCCATGCCGAGCTTCTCGGCCATGGCGCTTCCACGGGTCCGCTCGTTTTCAGCCAGCGCGGGATCGGCCGCGCCGTCCGGCGCCACCTTGAGGCGCGTGAGCCAGTGCACCAGCTCCAGCAAGTCCTGGACAACGACCACGGGACTGGCACCGGCGGCATACTGGCCGGCAAGCACATCGAGCGCGGTCTTCACGTCGCCGCTCATGACGGCTTCGAGCAGATCGAACACCAGCGCCCGGTCGGCGAGGCCGAGCATGTCGCGCACCGCCGTTTCGCCGACCTGCTTGCCGCCGGCTTGGGAGATGGCCTGATCGAGGATCGACAGACCGTCGCGCGCGGAGCCGTCGGCGGCGCGCGCGATGAGCGCGAGCGCGCCGTCATCGACAGCGGCGCCTTCCTTTTGGCTCACGTCCGCGAACAATTTTTGCAAGGTCGCGCTTTCGATGCGGCGCAGGTCGAAACGCTGGCAGCGCGAGAGCATTGTGATCGGGACTTTGCGGATTTCAGTGGTGGCGAAGATGAACTTCACATGCTCCGGCGGTTCCTCAAGAGTCTTGAGCAAGGCGTTGAACGCCTTGTCGGAGAGCATGTGCACTTCGTCGATGATGTAGATCTTGTAGCGCGCCGAGACGGGGCGGTAGCGCACGCCTTCGAGAAGCTCGCGGATGTCGTCGATGCCGGTGCGGCTGGCGGCGTCCATCTCGAGCACGTCGACATGCCGGTCCTCGGCGATGGCGGTGCAATGCACGCACACGCCGCAGGGCGTCGGGGTCGGACCGCCCGTGCCGTCAACGCCCACGCAGTTGAGGGCGCGCGCGATCAGGCGCGCCGTCGTGGTCTTACCGACCCCGCGCACCCCGGTCAGCATGTAACCGTGGGCGAGGCGTCCCGAGGTGATGGCGTTGGTGAGGGTGCGGACCAGCGCGTCCTGGCCGCGCAGGGCCTCGAAGGTGGTCGGCCGGTATTTGCGGGCGAGGACCTGATATTCCCCAGCAGAGTCCGCGGACGGGCTATCGGTCACGGGGCTGGTCCATAGGGCAAGACGGCTTTTCGGGGAAACGTAGGGTGAGAGACTGGACGACGACCCGAACCGAAACTCGTTACGGCTGCTTCCTTCCGGACCTGACCGGGTTGGCGAGGGGTCCGTCCATCGCCAGCCTCTCGAGGGGCACTATATCAGATGAGAACGCCGCGGAAGCAAGGCCTGAGGACGCCGTGCCGGGGTCCTTGCAACTTATTCGCGCACCTGACTTTTTTTGATTGCCAGGTTCTGGTCGAAAGCCCAAAAGGACCCCAAATAGGAGCCGTTTCCGCGCCCCCTCGCCCTGCGGATCCAGGCTATAGTCCATCGGGTCACCATGAACGTCGCCGTCAGCACCGAGTCTCCTAAAAAAGCGGGCCGCCCCAAGCCGGTGGTCCTGGCCATCCTGGACGGGTGGGGGCACCGAGTCGAAAAGACCGACAACGCCATCGCCCTGGCCAACGTGCCGACCTGGAACCGGTTCCTGGCCACCTGCCCCCATGCCTTGGTGGAAACGAGCGGCCTCGACGTCGGCCTGCCGCCCGGCCAGATGGGCAATTCCGAAGTCGGTCACATGAATATCGGCGCGGGCCGCGTGATGACCCAGGACCTGCCGCGCATCGACACCGCCATCGCGACCGGCGTCCTCAAGAACAATCCCGCGCTGAACGATTTCATCGCGAAACTGAAAGCCTCGCACGGCACGGCGCATATGATCGGCCTGTTGTCGCCGGGCGGCGTGCACTCGCACATGGACCAGATGGCCGCGCTGGCGCGCCTCATCGACGGCGCCGGCGTGCCCGTTGCGATCCACGCGCTGATGGACGGACGCGACACAGCGCCCTCCTCCGGCCTCGGTTTCATGGAAGAGTTCCAGAAACAGATCGCCGGCCTCGCGCGCACCGCCATCGTCACCGTCGGCGGGCGCTACTACGGCATGGACCGCGACAAACGCTGGGACCGCGTCGAAAAAGCCTATGCCGCCATGACCGAGGCAAAGGGCCCTCACGCCGCCGATCCGCTTGCCGCGATCCGCGCGTCCTACGACGCGCACATGACCGACGAGTTCATGCTGCCCGTCACCATCGGCGGCTATAAGGGCATGCGGGACGGCGACGGCGTGCTGATGGCGAACTTCCGCGCCGACCGCGCCCGCCAGATCCTGTCCGCGCTTCTTTGGCCGGCGTTCGACGGTTTCGCACGCGCGCGCATCGTCACATTCGCCGCCGCCGTGGGCCTCACGGAATATTCCCAGGCGCACAATAAATTCATGGGCGTGATGTTCCCCGCCGAGAGCGGCGCGCACACGCTGGGCCAGATCATCAGCGAGGCGGGACTCAAACAACTGCGCATCGCCGAAACCGAGAAATACGCGCACGTCACCTTTTTCCTGAACGGCGGCGTGGAGCAGGAATTCCCCGGCGAAGAACGCATCCTGGTTCAAAGCCCGAAAGTCGCGACCTACGACCTGCAGCCCGAGATGAGCGCGCCGGACGTCACCGACCGGATTGTGGAGGCCATCGAAAACGGCCGTTTTGACGCCATTATCGTGAACTATGCCAATGGCGACATGGTGGGACACACGGGCATTCTTGCCGCCGCGATCAAGGCGGCTGAAACCATCGACTCTTGTCTCGCGCGCCTTGAAGCCGCGCTGAAGAAGGCCGGCGGCACGATGCTTGTGTGCGCCGATCACGGCAATCTTGAACTGATGAAAGACCCCGCCACGCACGAGCCGCATACACAGCACACCGTGGGCGTCGTGCCGGCCGTGCTGGTGAACGGGCCGGCCGGCGTCGATCGCCTCAGGAACGGCCGCCTCGCGGATATCGCGCCGACCGTGCTGGAACTGCTGAAGCTTCCCAAGCCCGCCGAGATGACCGGGACGTCGCTTCTGGTCCGCGAGGCCGATGCGCAAAACGCAGCGCCGCTTGCAAGCCGTGCGGGCGCGTAACCTTTTCATTCTCCCGCTCGCCGCGGCGCTCGCGGCGGTTCCCGCATTTGCGCAAACACCCGATCCCGCGCAGCTGAAAGCAATCGAACGCGATCTCAAACAAAGCGAGAGCGAAGGTCAGCGCCTTGCCAATGAGGCCAACGCGGCCACGCGCGATGTGGAACGCCTGCGCAAGGAGTCCATCGATCTCGCCAAGGACATCCAGGACCAGGAATATTCGCTGCTGGTGATGGAAAGCAGGATCGGCGAACTGGAAGCGCGCGCGGCGCAGGCGAGCGAAACCCTGGGCCGGCGCGACGCGCAGATGCGTGACGCACTCATGGCCCTTGAGCGCCTGGCTTTGCGGCCCGCCGACGCGCTCACCTTGAATCCGCTGTCGCCCGATGACGCGGTGCGCACCGCGATCTTGCTGCGCGCGGCGCTGCCCAACATCAAACAATCGGCGGCGGCGCTCCAGACCGATCTGGCCGAGCTCTACCGCGTGCGCGCGCAGGCGACCGAGCAGCGCGAGCAGGCGGCGGCGACCACGGCCGCGCTCATCGAGAAACGCAAGCAGATGGAGACAACGCTCGAGCAAAAGCATCTGCAACAGCAGAAGATCGCGCTACGCTCCGACGAGGTGAGTGCGCGCACCAAGAAACTGGCGCAGGAGGCCGAAGACCTGCGCGCGCTGTTCGCGAAGCTGGCCGAGGAGAAAGAACGCCGCGACGCCGCCGAACGCAAGATCGCCCAGGAAAAGGCGGCCGCCGAGAAAGCCGCCGCCGAAGAAAAGGCGAAGGCGGACGCCCTGACGAAGGCCGCGAAACCGGCGCCACAATCCAAGGAGGCGGAGACCCAAACGGCGCGACTCGCGCCCAAGCTGTCGCCGCCGGATGAAGTTGCTGTAACCCGCTCGTTCGGCAAGGCCAGGGGCACCCTGCCCTACCCGGTCGCAGGCACCCTTTCGGCGAAGTTCGGCGAGACGGCGGACCCCATGGATTCCGCCGGTTTACGGACAAAAGGCATCACAATCAAAGCCGCGCCGGGATCGCAAGTGATCGCGCCTTTTGACGGCGTCATCGCCTTCGCCGGGCCTTTCCGCGGATATGGCCAACTATTGATCATCGAACATAGCGAGGGATATCATACGTTATTGGCTGGTTTAGGGCGCATCGACGGCGAGGTCGGTCAGCGCGTGCTGGCGGGCGAACCTCTTGGCGTAATGGATGGTACAGCCGCGTCCTCGCTCTACGTCGAATTGCGCCGTGAAGGCCAGCCCATCAATCCCTTGCCTTGGCTCGCCGACCGCACGGGAAAAGTAGCGAGTAGATGAGACTGTCTCTGACCAACGGTGTGAAGACCTATGCGCCTTAAATACATTGCCGCCGCCGCGACCGTTTCGTTCGTCGCCGGCGCCGTCACCGCTCCGCTCCTGCCGACCTTCGCGGCTGAAAAGTCGAACGCGAAGTTCTCGGACGACACGTACAAATATCTCGAGCTGTTCGGCGACGTGTTCGAGCGCGTGCGCAAGGACTACGTCGAGGAAGTGACGGACCAGCAGCTTCTGGAGAACGCGATCAACGGCATGCTCACGTCGCTGGATCCGCACTCGGGCTACATGCCCGCCAAGAGCTTCCAGGAGATGCAGGAACAGACCAAGGGCGAGTTCGGCGGCCTCGGCATCGAAGTGACGATGGAATCGGGCGTCGTGAAGGTGGTCTCGCCGATCGACGACACGCCGGCGAGCCGCGCGGGCGTGCAGCCGGGCGACTACATCATCGGCATCGACGGCAAGCCGGCCGTGGGCCTTACGCTGCAGGAAGCCGTCGAGAAGATGCGCGGCCCCATCAACACCCCGATCATCATCACCCTGCGCCGCGCCGAAACCGAGCCGTTCGACGTGAAGCTGGTGCGCGCCGTGGTGAAGGTGCAGTCGGTGAAGAGCCGCGTCGAAGGCGACGTGGGTTATATCGACATCAATCAGTTCAACGAGACCACGCAAGTCGGCCTCGACGGCGCGATCAAATCCTTGAAGGCGAAACTCGGTCCGAAGTTGAAGGGCTATGTCGTGGACCTGCGCAACAATCCGGGCGGCCTGCTCGATCAGGCGGTGTCGGTGTCCGACACGTTCCTCGACCGCGGCGAGATCGTCTCGACCCGTACGCGCCACAGCGAAGAGACCCAGCGCTACAACGCCAAGCCGGGTGACGCGACCGATGGGAAACCTTTGGTCGTGCTGATCAACGACGGCTCGGCTTCGGCCTCCGAAATCGTGGCCGGCGCGCTGCAGGACCATGGCCGCGCGATCCTGCTCGGCACCAAGAGCTTCGGCAAGGGCTCGGTGCAGACCATCATTCCGCTGGCGCGCGGCGAAAGCGCCATGCGCCTGACCACCGCGCGCTACTACCCGCCGAGCGGCCGTTCGATCCAGGCGACCGGGATCGATCCGGACATCGAAGTGAAGCCGGCGAAGATCGAACCCATCGGCACGCCCAGCGCGGGCTTCACCCGCGCCGAACGTGACCTTCCGGGCGCGCTGCGCAACGAGAACGAAAAGCAGGTTGAACCGCTGGTTCAGCCGCCGGCTCAAGTCGGGCCACAGTCCGGCGCGAAGCCGGACGGCGCCAAGGACGCCGCTAAGCCGGCTGCCGGCGCGGCGAAGCCCGGGGCGGGCCAGCAAACCGCCTCGGCCGCCAAGCCGCAGGAACCGGAGGACTATCAACTCCAGCGCGCCCTCGACCTGTTGCAGGGGATCGCCCTGTACCAGCGCGCCGAAGCGAAGCCCGCCGGCGGCACCAACTAAAGCTTCACCTCACTGCAAAAATAGGGGGCCCGGCCGCAAAGCCGGGCCCCTTTATTTTTGGCTTAACAGGCTCTTAAGGGTCCCCCCGCTAGAAGATAATCGGGGTATCATATGTACTGCGCTTGAAGCGCAGGGCCGGAGGAATTCATGGGACTGTTCGATCGGTTCCGGAAAGACAGCGTAAAAGATCCGTTTGGCGGCGGCGACGACGACCAGGACTTTTACGACGACGAAGACACGCGCCAATCCGGCACGGGTCCGAAAATCGCACTGCTTGCGAGCGGCGTGGTGTTCGCGGGCGTTGTCGGTTTCATCTCCTATGTGCTTCTGACCAGCGACACACCCCAGGTCGCGGCCCCGGTGACGGGAAATTTCGCCGACCTCGAGGTGGTCGATGACGATGCGCCGGCGGCCGGGGCGGCCACCGACGCCTCCGTTCCCCAGGATGCGACCGCGGCGACCGACCGCTCGGCCTCGCGCCGCCCGTGGCTGACCGCGCAGGCGCCCGCGAAACCGGACGCCGCAAAGCCCGCCGCGCCACCGCCGGCCGCCGCGAAGCCCGAAGCCGCTAAACCTGAAGCCGCGAAACCGGCGGTCACGCCCCCGGTCAATACCGCCGCCGTGACCCCGCCCCCGCCCCCCGTTCCCGCGCCCGCCGCCGCAAAACCCGCGGCGCCCGTGGCGGCGCCTCCCGCCCCCAACCTGGCCGCCAAACCGGCCGCTCCGCCAGCGCCCGTACCCGCCCCGGCCAACGCCAAGACGGCGGCCACGCCTCCCGCCGGCGCGAAGCCTGAAGCCGTGCCGTCCGCGCCACCCCCGGCGGCGAGCGAAGAGGTCCCAAGCCTGATCGCGGGCATTCCGGCGCTGAACGCTCCGGGCGTCGCCCCGGGTGCGCCCGACCGCTTTGCCGCCGCCGGAGATGCAGGTCCCGCGACCGCCGGTGGACGTCCGCGCCTGATCGATCCACCGCTGCCGCCCACCGACCGCGTCGCGGTCAGCGCGCCGCCGCCACGCTTCGCCGCGCTGCGCGATGCGAAAAAGGAAACCGCCGCGCCCGCATCGGCAAGCAGCGCAAAGATCGCGATCGTCGTGCGCGGGCTCGGGCTCAGCCAGTCGGCAACCGAGGCCGCCATCACGAAGCTGCCGCCGGCCGTGACACTCGCCTTCAGCCCGTATGCGCGTAACATCAAGACCTGGATAGACCGTGCAAAGGCGGCCGGTCACGAAGTGCTGATCGAAGTCCCGCTGGAGAGTAAGGATTTCCCGGCGCAGGATCCGGGTCCACTCGGCCTGCTGACCACGCTGGAACTCAAAGAAAATACCGAACGCCTGGACGCCGTGCTGAAAGTCGGCACGGGCGCCATCGGCGTGTTCGACGCCCAGGGCACGAAGTTCCGCGAAAACGCCCAGAGCATCACGCCGATGTTCGCCAAGCTGAAAGAACAGAACCTGTTCTACGTGCAAGGATCGCCCGGCGTGCGCATGGGCGACGCCTACGTTTCGACGGCCGTTGCCGATGTCGTTCTCGACGAACGCCCCTTCCGCGCCGCCGTGGACGCCCGCCTCGATTACGCCGAGCGGCTTGCACGCTATCAGGGCAGCGTCGTCGCGTCGGTGCAAGCCAAGCCCGTGAGCTTCGAGCGCCTTCTGCTGTGGCTGGATCAGGCGCAAAAAAAGGGAATCGCGCTGACGCCGATTTCCGCGGTGCTGATCCGCTCGGAGATCACAACCCCGCCGCCACCGGCCGCCGCGCCGGCCGCGGCGAAGGCGAAGCCCGCCGCCGAACGTCAGGCGCCGGCGAAAGCGAAACCCGAAGCGGCGAAAGCCAAAGCGAAGCCGGCGCACTAGACCCCATGCCCGCGTCCAAACCTTATCGCCGGGGCGTCGGCATCGTCCTCTTGAACGCACGCGGCAAGGTCTTTGTCGCCGAGCGCATCGACACGCCGGGCGCCTGGCAGATGCCGCAGGGCGGCATCGATAAAAACGAGCTTCCGCGCGCGGCGGCCTTGCGCGAACTTCACGAGGAAACGGGGACCGACAAAGCGCGCATCGTCGCGGTCACACGGACCTGGTTGCGCTATGACCTGCCCGCCGATCTTCAGAAGAAAGCCTGGAAGGGCAAATACCGGGGCCAGGAGCAGAAGTGGTTCCTGATGACATTCACCGGCGCGGAGTCCGACATCGACATCGTGACCGAGCACCCCGAGTTCAGCGCCTGGAAATGGGCGAAGTTCGAGGACGTGCCGAAAATGATCGTCGGCTTCAAACGCGACATCTACAAACAGGTGGTCGCCGCGTTCAAAGACAAGGTCGCAAGCCTGAAGCCGGCGCGCGCGGCGAAGCCGAAAAAGAAGGCCGCGCGCGGCAAGGCCGGTATTCCGAGGCGCTAATATTCCGAGAACATCCGCTGGATTTCCTTCGGATCGCGCGTCTTGGTGAGCGCAAGCATCAGGAGAATACGCGCCTTCTGCGGGTTCAGCGTATCGGCCGCCACCATATTGAAGGGCTCGTAGTCCTTGGTCGCGACAACGCGGCCATTGCCGACACGGCTCGAGCGTACGAGCACAGGGCGTACATCGGGTTTCATGGCGAGCACGTTCTTGAGGGCGCCGCGTTCCGGCGTGGAGATGTCGCCCGCTCCGGTTCCCGCAAAGACGATGCCTTGCGTGCCGCCCTTCACCAGCGCGTCGACAAGGCCGAGGCTCGGCTGGACATAGGCGTAGAGGATGTCGACCACGGGAAGCTTATCGAGTTTGGAGACATCGAACTCCGAGGCCGCCGTGTGACGGCGGGTCGGGGAACGGTAGAACACGACCCTGTCTTCATCGATCTGACCTAGATAGCCGAAGTCCGTGGGCCGGAAAGCCTCGACCCGCATCGTGTGCTCCTTGGTCACATCGCGGGCCGCGCTGATTTCGTCATTGAGCACGACCATGGCGCCCTTGCCGCGCGCCTCGGGCGATGCGGCGACCCGCACGGCATTGATGAGATTGAGCGGCCCATCGGCGCTGATCGCCGTGGCCGGACGCATGGCGCCGACCAGGACGACGGGCTTGTCGGACTTCACCGTGAGACCGAGGAAGTAGGCTGTTTCCTCTATGGTATTCGTGCCGTGTGTAATGACCGCGCCGGAGACAGCCGGGTCTTTCAGCGTCTCGTTGATCTTGCGGGCGAGCGCGAGCCAATGCGTGACGGTGAGATCGTAACTGCCGACGTTGGCGATCTGTTCGACCGGCGTATGCGCGATCTGTTTGAGTTGCGGCACGCTGGCGACGAGCTGGTCGCCCGAGATGGCGCCCGGCTTGTAATTGGTCATATCCGTGCCCGATGCGCCGGAGCCGGCGATGGTGCCGCCCGTGGTGAAGATTTTCACGGTGGGGAGCACGGGTTCGGCCGCCGACGCGGCGCCGCCCAAAAAGCATACGAAACCAACGGCGATCGAAAGCATGCGTCCCATGACCGGCCCCCCTGCTATTTCAGGACCGATCTTGGGCGAAAGACACGCCCCCCGGCAAGCCGGGACGTTTCTTTCCTGGGCTTTGGTCTTTCTTAGGCCTTGGCGAGAACGGGGCGGAACTTGCGGCCGCGGAACCAGATGACGGTCCACAGGAGCGCGGCCAGCAGCTTCGCGGCGAGACCTTCCGGGTTGAAACCGGCGGCTTGCGCGAACATATGACCCGCGCGGCGCACATGGCGCTTTTGATAAAAACCGAACGCACGCGCCGCATAGGCCGCGTTCGACGTCGCGCGGTCGTAGGCGCCGGGCACGGCGTTGCCGGCGTGATAAGCCGAAGCGATTTCATCGTCGTCGGCTTCCCGGAAGCGCGTGAACGCCACCTTGAAGCGCTCCCAGGTCGAAGCGCCGCCGCGGTGTTCGGCGAGGTAGCGTTCCATATGACGGTAGAACAGCTGGTAGTGGCGGAACTCGTCGGCGGCGATGTTCTTGCAGATCTGCCTGAGGACCGGCTCGTCCACGGCGTCGCGGATCGCGGAGTAGAATGAACTGGTGCCGGTCTCCACGACACAGCGGGCGCAGAGCTCGCCGGTCAGCGAGCCGCGAATCGAGGCTTCGGCGTCGACGGGAATTTTGTACATGTCCGTGAAGCGCGTGAAGCTCGCGTCCATGTCGAAGTTGGGGTCGGCGAGGGCGGCCCAACGGCCGAGCGCGATGCCGTGCTGCTCTTCCTCTTTTGCCCACTCCGCGGCGACGGCCTGGAAGACCGGGTCATCCTTGAAAACGCCGTTGAGGTAACTGCCGTAGTCGGCGCCGTTGCGCTCCACCATGGCGGCCGTCTTGATGACGGCGATGAGGTCAGGCGAGACCTTCGACGCGTCGAAGCGCGACCAATCGATATCGTCCAAGCTCCAGTGTTTTAAGGCCATAAGAGATGAACGCGTCCGCCTTGCAGGTGTTCTCTCGAGCGCCGACCGCGCTCTCGACTCTTTCGATAGGCGCATTTGAACGGGAAAGCCGGTCTCCACCTTTCCCAAAATGCTTTTATACCACGCCCGCAAGAAAACCGTCACATCAGGCAATTTTAAGGCGGCGTGAATTACGCGGCCGCCTGGACCATCGCTTCGGCGCTGGCAACGGCAACGGCCGCGAGACGGCGGTCGTCGTCATTGGCGGCCTGGTCGAGGCGGGTCTTGGCGGCGGCGAGGCGCTGCGCGGCGTAATCGCGGGTCAGAGTCGCCTGCGGGATGGCTTCGTCGACCAGCACCGTGCAGCTGGACGGCGTGACTTCGGCGAAGCCGCCGGTGACGAAGAAGCTCTCGGCGACCTGGCCGCCCTTATAGACCTGGACGAAACCGGGCTTGAGGGTGGAAAGAGTCGGCGCGTGCAAAGGCAGCACGCCGAACACGCCTTCGGCGCCCGGGACAATCACCATCTCGACCTGCTCCGAAAGGAGCAGGCGTTCCGGCGAGACCAGTTCGAGCTTCAACGTCGTATCGGCCATATCGAAGTCCTAGCGTTCTAAGATCAGGCGGCTGCGATTAAGCGGCGGCCGCCATCTTCTTGCCCTTCTCCACGGCCTGCTCGATCGTGCCGACCATGTAGAAAGCCTGTTCCGGCAGGTGATCGTAGTCGCCGGCGACGATGCCCTTGAAGCCCTTGATGGTGTCGGCGAGCTGCACGAACACACCCGGATTGCCCGTGAACACTTCGGCGACGTGGAACGGCTGCGAGAGGAAGCGCTGGATCTTACGGGCGCGCGCGACCGTGAGTTTGTCTTCTTCCGACAACTCGTCCATCCCGAGGATGGCGATGATGTCCTGCAGCGACTTGTAGGTCTGCAGCACGCGCTGCACGTCACGGGCCACCTTGTAGTGTTCTTCACCGACGACGAGCGGATCGAGCGCGCGGCTGGTGGAATCGAGCGGGTCCACGGCCGGATAGATGCCGAGTTCGGCGATCGAGCGCGACAACACGGTCGTGGCGTCGAGGTGGGCGAACGAAGCCGCCGGGGCCGGGTCGGTCAAGTCGTCGGCGGG
>JADZAK010000106.1 GCA_020852595.1 Rhodospirillaceae bacterium | reverse complement strand
GATCCGGGCCTGATCTTCAACCGCATCCAGTGGCGCCGCGCCCGCGGCACTGCCGATGAAGCGCGCGCCCTGATTCCCGAATTTCCCCTGAGTTCCCCACGCCCGGATTTGTGGTGGCGCGAACGGCACATCCTGGCGCGCACCGCGTTGGAAAAAGGCTTCATCACCGAGGCTTACCGTCTCGCCCGTCACCACGGCGCGAGCGATGCCTTAAGCGTGTCGGAAGCCGAATGGCTGGCCGGCTGGATCGCGCTGCGGTTCCTGAAAGACGGCGAAGCGGCGCTGCCGCATTTCGAGAAAGTCTATGACACCGTGCAGATGCCGCTGAGCATCGCAAAAGGCGCCTATTGGGTCGGCCGCACCATGGAATTCCTGGGCCGCACGGACCTCGCCAATGAATGGTACACGCGCGCGGCCGCTTACCCGACGACCTATTACGGACTGTTGTCTTTTTCGCGCGTGAAAGGCGGGCCGGCGCCGCTGTTGCCGCACGATCCCGTGCCCTCGGCCGAAGAGCGCGCGGCCTTCAACAGCCGCGAGTTGACCCACGCCCTGCGCATGGTGCTCGAAGCCGACGCCAAGCCTTATCAGCGCGCCTTCGCGGTTGCGCTGGCCGATTCATCCGATCTCGCCGCCGACCGCGAGATGGTCGCTGAAATCGTAAGCCGTCATAAACGGCCAGATCTCGGGGTCGTGATCGCGCGTCAGTCCGCGCGCGACAAGTTTGTCCTGCTTGAACACGGTTATCCCGTGCCGGGCTTCAAATATCCGGCGGCGCCCGAGCGCGCGCTCGTGCTTGCGATCACACGCCAGGAAAGCAATTTCGACGTCGCCGCGCAAAGCCCCGTCGGCGCCCGCGGCCTGATGCAACTCATGCCGCCCACGGCGACGGCCGTGGCGCGCGCGAACAAGGTGAAGTTCGACCGCAACCGCCTGACGTCGGACGGCTCCTACAACATCCAGCTCGGCGCTTCGTATCTCGACTCTCTCGTGCGAAGCTTCGGCGGGTCCTACATCATGGCGGCGGCGGCCTATAACGCGGGCCCAAGCCGGCCGCGCGCATGGTCACGCCAATATGGCGATCCGCGCGATCCGTCCATCGATCCGGTGGACTGGGTGGAACAGATCCCCTTCTCCGAAACGCGCACCTATGTGCAGCGGGTCATGGAAAACGTGATGGTTTACCGCGCGATGCTCAGCGACACGAAGCAGGTGGGCGGCAATCTCGAAGCCGAACTCGCGCGGCGGGAGTAACCACGCTCGACTTTCTCCCCACTCACCGCTCGTCATCCTTGGCCCGAAGGGCCGAGGATCCCGGGGTGTCCGCTCTCTAGCCGGCGCCGACGATGGCCGGCTTGCCGAGGCTGGCGACGCGCGCCGGGGCCGCCGGACGGTGAACGTCCATGACGCCGCCCACGGCGGTTTCGGTGATGCGCTTGCAATGACCTTCGATGTAGGCGCCCGGCTCGATGGCGAGGCTTTCGTGTTCGACGTCGCCGGCCATGCGCGCGGTCGAGGCCAGGAACACGCTCTTCGCGCGGATCATGCCCTTGATGGCGCCGTGCATGCGCACGGTCTGCGCCACGACTTCACCGGTCACGGAACCCTTCACGCCCACGATCAGCGCCTTGCAGCGGATATCGCCATGCACGACGCCGTCGACCTGGATTTCGCCGGCCGAATTGAGGTTGCCCTCGATGGTGAGGTCCGAACTGATGATCGACGGGACGGCCTTGACCGCCGCGCCGTCGGAACGGATGTCCTGAGTCTGAGCTCCGTTCGAGTTAGTTCTTGAGAACATTGCTCCCTGCCTTCAGAAACTTCAGCGGGTTGACGGGGCGTCCGTTGACCTGGACCTCGTAGTGGACGTGGGGACCGGAGCAGCGGCCGCTGCAACCGATTTGGCCGATGTTGTCGCCGCGCTTCACCACATCGCCCGTCTTCACGAGGATGCGCGACATGTGGCCATAGCGGGTGATCAGGCCCATGCCATGGTCGATCTCGACCATGCGGCCCTAGTTGCCGTCGAAATCGGCGTGCGTGACCTTGCCGTCACCGGTGGCGAAAATGGGTTCGCGCATGTCCGCGCCCATGTCGAGGCCCTGGTGCTGGGCATAGGATCCGGTGAACGGGTCCTTGCGGACGCCAAAGCCCGAATTCATGTCCCACTTCTTCACCGGCTGATCGAGGGGCATGCGGATCATGAGGCCGCGCAGGTCCTGCAGACGGTCGACATTCGCATTCAGTTGGTTGAGCGATTCATTCAGCGGGCCGGAATCGCTGGGCACCGCGGACAACGGGATCAGCGGACCGCCCTGGCCCTTGCGGCCTTTCTGACGCTGCACCAGGAGATCGACGTCGAGGCCCGTGACGCTGAGCGAGTTCTCGATATCGGCGATCTTGGTTTCCGTGGCTTCGGCGAAGCGGTGATAGAGCAGGAGCTGGTTGCTCTCCATGTCGCGGATCTGGTTTTCCAGCGACGAGACCTTTTGCGTGAGGCTCTCGCGCTCCGAGACGGCGAGATCGCGCTGAAGCACGACCTGGCGGAGCTCGAGGCTATCCGTCGCGATGAACGGCGTCTTCTGGTGATGGCCGACGACGTCCACCATGGACTTTTCGAGGTCGGACAGTTCGGACAGAAGCGCCTTGCGCGCGTCGTCCACATGGCCGCGTTCGAGCTTCGACTTGCTCAAGGCCAGTTCGGTGTTGCCGGCATCACCCGAGAGGGCGCCCACCGTGTCCGTCAGCGCTTCCTTGGCGCGGGTCGTCAGCTTGGAGACCAAGGTCTTCTTGGCGCTCGGCGCATCGCCGGCCTTGGACTTCATGAGTTCGACTTCACCTTCCGCCAAAGCCAGGGACTTGGTGTAGTTGTCCTCCAGGTCCTTGGTCAGATCGGCGACGCGTTCCTTGTAGATCGAGACCTGGGCGAGCAGTTGCTCGTAGCCGACGCGGGCATCCTTGATCTCGGTGTTCTTCGCGCGGATGCGCTCGCCGTGGTTCATCGCAAGGCCGGAGCTCAGAAGAGTCCAGGTGCCGAGGATGATTCCGACCGTGACCAGCACGGCCTGGCGGTTGGTGGAAAGACGCAGAGTGCGCATATGCTCGCCCGAGCGCACAATCAACTGCCGCTCCGGGAAGAAGCGCTGAAGCAGTTTCTGCGCGCGGCTTAGGCCGCGGTCGCGCGGATCGAATTTCGAGTGTGGTTTACCTGAAAACACGCCGTCCCCTCTTTCGATGACACGTAGTTCATCCGGCCCGGCCGTGTTCTTAGTGTTGTTATCGTTCCGGGCTCAGCCCTTCGCGTTTCCAAACCGGCGTTACGCTCTTTTTCAGACGCTTTCGGCTTTTCGAAGGATTGCCCCCAACCCGTTCGAATGAAGCAATGAAATTTCGTCTGGCGCTTGGAAACTGCAAACAGCCGCGCGTATCCTGCCTATTCTAGGCCCGAAATTCAAAGAGAAAGTAAATTCCCCAAAAGGTATTTTATATCAAAGCAATGGGCTCCGTTTTTAGAGTATGAATGTGAGCCCTTTTTGCCACCGGACCGTTGCAAAATTTTGCCCCCTAACGCTTTCATGTCACACCTCTTTTCCACATCCTTCCGCAAGACCGCGCCCCAGAATCTGGCCCTGTCCTGGTTCGGCTGCGGGTACGCAAAACAGGCCCCCGGGACCGCCGGATCGGCGGGCGCCCTGCCCTTCGCCTGGGCGATTCAGGCCACCGGAGCCCCCTGGGCCCTGCCCCTGGCCAGTCTGGTGGCCTTCATCCTGGGGTGCTGGCTGGCCGCCCGGCACCTTAAGGAGCTGGGCGCCGAGGGGGGGGACCCCCAGTGGATCGTGCTGGACGAGGTCGCCGGGGTCTGGCTGGCCGTGTCGCTCATCGATCCCTCGTGGTTGTCCTATACGCTCGGCTTCCTCCTCTTCCGGCTGTTCGACATCTGGAAGCCTTGGCCGATCGGCTGGGTGGACCGCAGCGTCAAGGGTGGCCTGGGCGTTATGTTGGATGACTATCTCGCCGGCCTGTTCGCTGCGCTTCTGCTTTACGCCGCCAGCCTCATGTGGTGGATTGGTCCGGCTTCCACTTTCGTTTCACCATGACCGAACTTCCCAACGACCTCACCGATCTCGCTCATGATGTGCTCGACGCGGCGCGGGCCGCGAACAAGCGTATCGTCACCGCGGAATCCTGCACCGGCGGATTGATCGCCGGCTGCCTCACGGCCGTTCCGGGCTCGTCGGACGCGGTCGAGGGCGGACTGATCACCTATTCCAATGAGTCGAAGATCAGCCTGCTCGGTGTGCCCAGAGACGCCATCGCCGAGAACGGCGCGGTCAGCGACATCGTCGCTTCGGCCATGGCCGAAGGCGCGCTTGCCGCAAGCGGCGCCGATATCGCGATTTCGGTGACGGGGATCGCCGGACCCGGCGGGGGCAGCAAGGAAAAGCCGGTCGGCCTTGTGTATATGGCCTTGGCCCAGACGGGACGCGACGCGCTGGTGAAACGCTATGTGTTCGCGGGAACGCGGACCGATGTGCGCCGCGCGTCCGTGGGCGCGGCCCTGGAGCTTCTGCTCAGCGCGTTGCGCGAGCCGCTTGAGGCCGAACCGGCTGAATAACCGGCTCGGCCCCGAACTCAGCCTTATTTCGCCACTTTATTTCGCGGGGCCTTTCGCCGCGATCACTTTCTTGATCGCCTCGACGGTGACTTTCGTACGGAAGTCGATCACGTCCTTGGCCCACCTCTGGTTCGCGGCTTTATCGGCGAACGAGACGCCCGCGAGGGTCGCGGTATTGGTCTTGATGCGCTCATCGAGGCGCACTTCCGACGGATGGGCGGCGAGGATGTTGAGGGTGATGCCGACGCTGTCGTGCAGACCTTCGTTCGGATCCTGCTGCTTCAGGACGCCCTTCTCGCGCAGCATCTTCTCGACGTTGTCGTAGTTGTAGTACTCGGGGATCACGGCCGCGATGGTCTTGGCGTCGCCGAGTTTTTGACTGACCACGCCGGCGCCCTTCATGTTGCCGCCGCTGTCGCCGATGAAAAAGATCTTGTCGAAGCCGTGGGCTTTGAGGCTGCCCGCGATATCGCCGAGCAGCGCTTCATAGGTCGCCTGGCTGACGGTGATGGTGCCCATCGTCGTCATGTGACCGGTCTTCGGTTCAATGCCGCCTTCGGGCACGAACTTCACCACCGGCGCGCAGAGCGCGTCGCCCAAAGCCTTGGCAATGGCTTCGCAGTTGGTTTCGAGCACCCAGTTGTGTTTGCCGAGCGTAAGCCACGGACCGTTCGGCTCCATGCCGCCGGTCGGGATGATGACGGTCTTCTTGCCCGCCGCCATCGCGTCGCGGACGTCGATCCAGGTCATCTTTTCCAGCCACACCGTGTCGGTCTTCGGCAGCGGGTTGGCGACGTCCTTGCAATTGTACTTGTTCTTCGCGCAATCGCCGCCGCCCATGGACTTGCCGTCGTTGGGCGAGACTTGCGCGAGCGCAGCGGTGGAAAAAGCGGCCGTCAGCGCCGCCGCGAGCAACGTGCGCGAAATCGAAAATGTCATGAGATCCTCCCCGGGGATTGGTTTCGCCGACGTACTCTCCTCCGGCCCGCGGAGGTTTGTCCAGGCGGGGCCCCTCGAAACCTACTCATGAGGTCATAAAAAAAGAGAGGGGATTTCTCCCCTCTCTTTCGATTGTAACAGCGTCTTGGCTCTTAGCGCGCCGGAACGGCCTCGGCGGCGGCGCCCTTGTCACCCTTCGCCGCGACCTGCTGCGCCGGATGGATGATGTAGACCTGCGAGAACTTCACGTCCCACGCCGCCGAGATGGCGGTGTTGCGGCCGTTGGCGTCGGGGGCGAAGTCCGCATTGCGGTACAGCGCCTTGTATTCGGACGGCAGCGATTCCTGGCCGTACGAACGGTGGTGCGTGCCCCAGTTCTGGCCGAGCGCGTTGTAGAAGCGCTCGATGTCGATGTAGCCGCCCATCAGGCCTTCGGCGCCGGTTTCGGTCAGCTTCAACTTCAGGCGCCACTCATGGATGTCCATCTTCGGCACGCCGCGAGCCGTGGATTCCGGCATCGTCACGCGCTTCGGTTCGGTGATGAGCACGCCGTCGACGATCTTGCCCTTCACCGTGTAGATGAACTGCTTGCCCCAGCGCATGTCGATGCGCTGGCTGCCGCCGGCGATGAAATCGCCCGCCGCATTCGAGTACAGCGGATCGCGGCCGCGATACAGCGTGACGGTGACGTCGTTGTCGTCCGTCAGGCTGTCGACATCCGTGATTTCGAACATCGTGCGGTTGTAGTCGAACTTCTGCTGGTAGCTCTTCACGAAGTGGCGCGACTGGCCTTCCGGACCACGCCAGCCGACGATGCAGCCGATGACGCGGTAGAGCTGGTTGTCGATGCCCTTCTCGCCGTCCGGACTGGTGAAGTCCTTCGGACCCACTTTGCCGTCGAGGTTCAGACCGATGCCGATGTTGCCGGCCGGTTCCTTGAACGGCTGCGGTTCCCATGACGCGTCGGTCGTCGGGTTCCACCATTCCTGCTCATACTTGAGCTGGGTGTCGGCGACCGTGCGCTTCGTCCCTTCCGGGAAGAATTTCACGAATTGCTCGCGCGGGCCGTCGTTGAAGCCGTTCGGACATTCGGCCTTCGCGTCGGCCGTCTGGTAAACCGCCATCGCCTTCGAATTCAGAACGAAACCGATCCGGCGATCCTTGATGATCGAGTCATCCGCCGCGGCGCTGCCCGCGACGGCCGTGATGCTGAGCGCCGCCAGAGCGGTCGTCGACAGCAGTGCTTTAAAACCACGCATTGGGTTTCTCCTTCCCGAATCCCGGATTATTCGTCGCATCTTTATTCATCGTTGTCGCCGTAATCGTCACGCACCCAGAAGGCCTTGTAACCATTACGCCAACCGTAAAACTCACCCCACGTATCGCACTCGGCGTCACCTGCGGCTTTGTCGCGCGCGCAATAGTAAACCGGACGGCCGCGATAGGCCCACACGTTCAGCGCATCGGGCTGGCCCGCGGCGGCCTTCTTGCCGGTCTTGGGATCAAGCGCCATCACTTGCCACAAGCGGCTCGTGGTGGCGGCGCCCTTCTCGGCGATCACGTACGGAAAGTTCTTCATCGACATGGCCTGATCGCCGCGGCCGCTGACCGACAGGCGATAGACCTGCGGCGCTTCAGGATAGTCGCACTGCAGCTGGTCGGCCGCGTCGTCCATGCACTGATAAGTGTAGATCGTGCGGCCCTTGGCGTCGGCGAGCACCATGCCAGATTGCATATCCTGAGGGGCGAAGCCCTTCGGATACGCGGGCGGCTTGGTCACGTACACATTGTGCCAACCGGAGACATCGCCGCCTTCGAGGCTCGGGCGTTTCGTGTCGCCGTTGCGCGTATAAATCGGTTGACCGCGGAAGGCCCACTGCTTGATGCCCGTCGGGTGATCGATCACCGTCCAGTCACCCTGCTGCTGAACGCTCGCGGGCGCCGGGATCGGCTTCCACTCGTTGAGGCAGTCGCCAATGCAGTTCGACTTCCCCTTGGCGTCGCGATCGGAGACATAAACCGAACGGGAATCGCTGGTCGTCAGCAGACGGCCGCTTTGCAGCGCATAGACCTTGAACTGCGGCGGGTTATTTTCGGCCGGAGCGGCCGGCTCGCGCCCCGCGCCCTGCGAGTCGCCGCGCGTGGTCTTCTTCTTTGTGCCGCCGCGCACGTCGCCCGGCATTTCATCGAGGGCGGATGTGTACAGCGCGTAGCCGTCATAGGCCCACTGCTTCTTGCCATCCTGACGGTCCACGACCGTGAACTTACCGACGGCTTTCGCATCGGCCGGGGCCAGAACCGGCGGCCACATGGTCGTGCAGGCCGGGCGCGTATCGACTTCCGGCAGTTCCAGGCCGCCCGGATAGGGGCTCATGAGTCCGGCGTTCACCTTCGACGGCACATCGCCGCACGTCGGCTTGCCCTTCTGCTCACCGGCGTCGCCGTTACGCAGCGGCGTGACCGGCCAGGTGTAAAGCGTCTTGCCGTTGGCGTCGGCGAACACCGGGCCTTCGAAGTCGGCGACGACCACCTTGATGCCCGCCGGCATCGGTTCGTGCACATAGTCTTCCAACGGCGCCTTGCCGCGCGATTGCGCGAAAGCGGCCGTGGCGGCGCCCGTCACGCCGGCGAAAAGCGCCGCGGCGGTGAGGACAGTCCCAATTCGTGCGGAGTCTTTCATAGTCTCTCCCGAAAAGACGTGGGCGCAACCGCGCCCACGCCAGGTGACGATTAAGCGAGAATTTCGTTGATCGTCTTGTTGGTCTGGTTGCTCTTCGTGCCCCAGCTTTCGGCATCGAGGCCCATGATCTTCATGGCCGTGTACCCGAGAGAGGTGCCCTGACCGCCCTTACAGTCGACGTGCATGCCGGTCTTGATCTTGCCGCCGGCCCGACCCGCGGTAAACGCCGGCATTTCTTCCAGCGAGTGCACGCGCGCGTAGGAGACATCGGTGTTGGCCATGATGAAGCAGTTGTCGAGCAACGTGCCGTCGCCTTCCTTGATCGCGGCGAAAGCGCCGACGTATTCGGCCCACGCTTCGAACGAACGGCGGGCGAACCACGATGCGTTCGGCTGATAGCCGAGCTTCTCGTCGACCGGCTCTTCGTGGGTGCAGGTGTGGTGCGGCTTGTCGTAGCCCGGCTTCGTCGTGTTCGACGACGCATTGGACCAGGACAGGTTGAACACACGCGTCTGATCGCAAGCCGCGGCCATCGCCAGCAGCTCGGCCATCATCTTGTGACGCTGACGGACGAGCGAAGCTTCGTTGCCCATCGTCGATTCCTTCGGCGCCTTCGCCGGTGTGCAGGCCGGACGCGGTTCCGGCTTGATCAGCTGCTGGTCGAACTGCTGTTCGAGGTGGCGCAGACCGGTGAAATACTGATCGAGGCGCGCCTTGTCCTCGGCGCCGACGTAACGTTCGAGGTCCTTGATCTCGTCGGTGACGCTCGACAGCGCGCTCTTGCGCACCATGATCTTCGGGCTCGGCGTGAAGGTCGGAGCATTCGGATCCTGGAAGTCCGGTCCAAACAGGCGCGTGTACAGGTTGATCGGCGAAACTTCCGACGAGTTCGGCGTGTTCGCGTTTTCGTACGACACCACGGTACGGATGTCGCCCGTGGCGGCGGCCGTGAGGCTCTTGAAGCGCGTACCGCGGCCGATCTGGTTGGCGATCGTCACGTCGATGCTTTCGCCCGGCGCCTGGTCGTTGACCTGCGGCGACGAACCGGTACGGAACACGACCCAGCCGGTGTAGTGGCAGAAGAACGCGCCGTCGCGGTAGGCGACGAGGTTCGTCAGGAGGTTCATGTTCTTCTGAATCGGCTTCAGCGATTCAATTTCTTCCGGCAGTTCGTAGTTCGCACCCGTCTGCTTCGGCACGAAGATCGACTTGCTCATGCCCAGGCCCCAGAACCAGGTGCCGAAGCGCAGCGGCATCGAGGTGCCGTCGGCCATGGCGTTGCCGTTTCCGTTCAGGAAAACGTTCAGGAGAGGCAGGCCAACGGTAACGGCGCTGCCGCCGAGCATGCCGCGAAGGACACGACGTCTATTGAACTGAGTCATTTTGCTTCTCCCTTAATTCGATGCCGAGGCGGACTTGGACGATGCGTCCGCCGTCTTGCCCGGAGCGGTTTGAGTGCCGTCGTTGACGTGCGAGAAAGCCGAGCTGAGCGCGATCGTGCGCATCAGATCGGGAACGCGATAGCCGTCTTCGCTGAAACGCGTGTTGAAGTAGGCGAGCAACGGACGATCGGTGTTGGTCGTCGGCGAGCCCGTGGCGTAGCTGTAGGCGCGCTTCACGAGGCACGACGTCGCCGCCGGGTGATCGTGCAGCGCCTGGCCGAGGCCGATGACGTCCTTGAACGCCTTGCCGTCGAGGGTGCCGCTGGCGTCGATCAACGCGCCCTTCTCGGTCAGGCGGAAGGTGCCCGCGGAGTCGAAATTCTCAAGCGCGAGTCCCATCGGGTCCATAATCTTGTGACAGCCCGCGCACACCGGGTTTTCGAGGTGGAAACCGACGCGGTCGCGCGTGGTGCGCAGACCCGGGCGCGGATTCTCGACGGCCGAGAAATCGACGTTCGCGGGCGGGGCCGGAACCGGCTGGCACAGCAGGAGTTCACGCAACGCCTTGCCGCGCAGCGTGGCCGAGGTGCGGGCCGGATGCGAATGCGAGGCGAGGAAGCTGATGTGCGTGACGATCCCCGCGCGCTGGCTGCCTTCGGGGAATTCGTAGCGTGTCCAGGCCGGCGGCGCCGGCAGTTTGTAGATCGCCGCGAGGGCCGGCGAGATGAAGGTCTCACGGGTCGTGAACAGGTCGCGGTAGTCGCCGTTCTGACGGATCAGGTGATCGACGACGACGCGAAGCGTTTCTTCGCGCGCGTCCTGCAGGGCCTGACCGGTGAAGGTCGGGTACACGGCCGTATCCTTGGACAGCGCGTTGAACGTGTCGAACGCGTACATGTCGTCGAAGAACGCGCGCACGCCCTGATCGAGACGGGCGGAAGCGAGCATCCGTTCGACCTGCTTGGCGAGGCCTTTCGGCGTCTGGATTTCGCCGGTTTCGGCGGCCTTCAGAAGCTGATCGTCCGGCGCGGCATTCCACAGGAACAGCGACAGGCGGGTCGCGAGCGAATAGGCGTCCAGACGCTGTTGACCCGGGTTCTTCGGATCGGCTTCGGAACGCTCGGTGACAAACAGCACATTCGGGCTGACCAGCATCGCTTCGAGCGCGACGCCGAGACCGGCGTAGAAGTCATTCAGCTTATCGGCGGCGCTCACGGCCTGCGCGACGAACGCATCGCGCTTGTCGGCGGTCAGCGGACGGCGGCTCATCAAACGGCCGATTTCGGTCACGACCTTGGTCGCGCAGGCGCGGTCCGACTTCTTCTCGTCGGCCGGCTTACAGGTGATGACGAAATCGCGGCGCTTCGGATCGACGATCAGCGCGGACACCGTCTGGGCGGCCTTTTGATAGACCTCCATGCGCGTCGGCGTGACACCGGCCTTCGCGGCGCCGAGGCTGAGCAGGCCATCGGTGCGCTGCGCGGGCGGGAAGTAGGCGTCGGGACGCACGTCCGGGCCAAAGACGTAGGCGAGCGTATTGAGATACTGGTCCTGCGACAAAAGGCGCAGACGCTTAGCCGAGCCGGCGGTTTCCGGTTCAGCGGTCTTGCTGACGGCCGCTTCGGCCGCGGGCTTCGCAGCGGCGGCCTTCGTACCCTCGGCCGTAGGCGCCGAGCAGCTGGCCAATGCGAAAGCGGAAACGACGGCGATGGCGCTTCCGCGCAGCAGGGCCGAAACCGATCCTTTGATATAAGTGCTCACGAGTACCTCTACCTTCACTTACGCCGCCGCCGCGGCGGGGGCTACTTTAGAACCACTATACATTACCGTGGCTCCGATGCGCAATTTTATTTCTTGTAATATAGGGCTTTCAAAGCGTTACCGCCTTATTCATGCCGATTCATCGCAGAGTTTTTACCGGTATCGCGCATAAAGAAGTACACCAGGAGCGACGTGGCAATGATCGCCGTCAAGTAATAATAGAACCAGCTCTCATGGCCCTGGGTTTTGAACAAAAGGGCGACGGATTCGGCCG
>JADZAK010000105.1 GCA_020852595.1 Rhodospirillaceae bacterium | reverse complement strand
GCAACCGTCGGCATCGACATATCGCCGAACATGGCGAAGATCGCCGGCGCCAAGGGCCTGTACGACCAAATCCTCATCGGTGACGCGCGCGATATTGCCACGCTGGATGGAACCTTCGACGTCATCACGGCTGGGGATCTGTTTCCATATCTGGGTGACTTGACGGCGTTCATGACCGCCGCCCGCGCCCGGTTGGCGCCGGGCGGGCTGCTGGCCTATTCGATCGAACTTTCGCGCGGCGCGCCGATGGCGCTCGCGCCGGAAGGACGGTTTGTTCACACGCAGGCGTACGTGGAGGAAGCTGGGCGCGCGGCGGGGCTGCGCCCCGTTGCGGCGCGGGCAATCACCCTCCGCCGCCTGTTCGGCCGGGATATCCCTGGGCATGTCGGCCTTCTTCAGGCTTAGAACGTAAGACGACCTTACAAACTTGTAAGCGCCGGCCGCCGATCCCAGGTAAATTAACCTGACAGAATAGGTCTTTCTGTCATTCTGTTAAAGTCGTGCAAAGCGCGGGAGATGGTACAACCGCCCTCTTCGCGCGAGCCCCTCGCGAGCTTCCTGGAGCCGGTTTTGGACGCCACGATCATCAGCCCTGAGCCAAATACGCCGCCAAACGGCCTGGCTGCATTCGACGTGCAGCCGCCGCTAGGTCAGATTTTGTTACAGCGCGGCCTCATCAACGATAACGATCTCGCTAAAGCCATGAGCTTCCAGGCGAGCTTCGGCGGCCTGCTGGGCGCGATCCTGATTCGTATCGGCGCCGTATCGGAAGACGCCGTGTTGGATGCGCTGTCGCTCCAGTTGGGACTTGAGGTGATGTCCAACCAGCGCATGCCTCAGGACCCCACCATCTACGCCCAGACCATCAAGACTTCCGGAATCGACAGCGAGTGGTGGATCGACCAGGCCACCCTCGCCTGGACGGACGACGCGGGCCTTGTCCACTGCATCAGCCGAGATCCGGTGAAGCCAAGCCTACAAGAGGTTCTGCTCGCTGCGTTCCCGGACAAGGACATCCACTGGTGGCTGATCCGCAACCGCGAGCTCGACCTCATGATCGACCTGGTGCGCCGCGCGCTCCTGTCGGACGGCCGCGACATCGAAGGCGACGTTGCGCTATTGCGGGAACTCGCCGAAGAAGCGCCGGTTGTTGAACTGGTCTCAAACGTGATGGCGCAGGCGGTCAACGAGGCCGCGTCGGACATTCACGTCGAGCCGTTGGAACATGAGTTCGAAATCCGCTACCGCATCGACGGCGTTCTCCAGAGCCGCGTCACGCTGCCGCGCTCGCGTTTCGATGCGGTCGCCTCGCGCATCAAACTGATTTCCGGCCTCGACATCGCCGAACGTCGTCTTCCCCAGGACGGCCGCATCAGCATCCGCATGAGCGGCAAGGACCTCGACATCCGCGTCTCGTGCCTGCCGGGGGTCTGGGGCGAGTCCATCGTGATGCGCCTCCTGCTCAAGGAGCACAAGGAGTTCTCGCTCTCCAAGATCGGCATGGCCAAGGATCACCTGGAGACGTTTGGAAAACTCGCGCGCGAACCGCACGGAATTATCCTGGTCACCGGCCCGACCGGCTCGGGAAAATCGACCACGCTCAAAGCCACTCTCGAATTCATCAAGGACGGCAAGCGCAAGATCATCACCGTCGAGGACCCCGTCGAATACAACATCCCCGGCGTCACGCAGGTTCAGACCAAAGCCGACATCGGCTACACGTTCGCGCGCGCCTTGCGCTCGATCCTGCGCCAGGACCCCGACGTGATCATGATCGGGGAAATCCGCGATCTCGAAACCGCGCAGATCGCCGTCCAGGCGTCACTCACCGGTCACATGGTTTTCTCGACGCTGCACACGAACGATTCGCTCAGCGCGTTCACGCGCCTCATCGACATGGGCCTTGAGCCGTTCCTTGTCGCCTCGTCCGTACGCGAGGTCATGGCCCAGCGCCTCGTGCGCCGTCTGTGCCCGCATTGCCGCAGTCCGCAACAACCTCCGCTCGCCATTCGCGAGAAATGCGAGAAGCTGCGCGAGCGGTTCCCCGACGTTCTCACCGGCGAGCCGCGCTGGCACGAGGCCCGCGGATGCGCGCGCTGCCAGAACACCGGTTACCGCGGACGCCTGGGAATCTACGAAGTGACGGTCCTGACGGACGACGTCGCAGAAATGGTCCTTCACCAGCGTCCATTGAATGAATTGCAGGCGGCCGTGCGCAAACAAGGCTTCCGCGACCTCATGGAAGACGGTCTGATCAAGGTGTGGCAAGGGGACACCAGCGTCGAGGAAGTCATCCGCGTCACGGGACAGGCCGGCGTCGACGACGATTGATCCGCGCGGACCGCGATTCCCCATGGCGCCTCCATCACCATCATCGATGCCTCAGGCGTTCGACGCCGCCTACCGGACCGCGAGCGCCTTGCATCAGGGGGGCCGCTTCGCGGAAGCCGCCGCCGGATACGAAGCGCTGCTTCCGATCGCGCCGCAGCATGCGCAGCTCCGCTACCTCCTTGGGGCAGCCTACGTCGAGCTGAACAGATCCGCCGACGCCGTCGCCGCGCTTGAACTCGCGCTCCGCCTGCGTCCGCGTCACCTTCCGACACTCGAAATGCTTGGCTCAGCCTGGCTGCGCGCGCAAACGCCCGAGAAAGCGGTAGCCTATTTTCGCGAGGCCGATCTTTTGGCGGGCGGCACGGTCGAGAGCATCGACCGGCTGGCAAATGTATTACGCCTCTCCGGTCAACATCGCGAAGCGAGCGAGGCCTACCGCCGGCTTGTGGCGCGCGACCCGTCGCAGCGCAAAGCCTATGTGGGCCTCGCGATGTGCCTCGCCGCGCTTGGCGACACGCCCGGCGCGGAGCAAATCCTGCGCGCCTGCCTGCAGCGGCACGCCGGCTATGGCGCCGCCGCGGTATCCCTGGCCTCGGTTCTCGGCCAGATGGAGCTATTCACGGAGGCCGAACAGGTTCTGCGGACCTACCTGACCGGCGATCCGTCCAGTAGCGAAGCGCGCCGTGTGCTCGCCAATGCGCTGCATAAACAAGGCCGGCTCTCCGAGGCCGAAGAGATCTACAGGGACATCCTGCGCGCCGCCCCCAGCGATGCCCAAACCTGGCTGCAACTGACCGAGGCGCTGCTTGAGCGTTCTCAGCTCGACGAAGCCGAAGGCATCTTGCGCGATTTGCGGCGGACGGTCCCGAACCATGCCGACGTGGTCACGACGCTGGGCCGCGTACGCGAATTACGCGGCAATCTGGAAGAAGCGATCGCGCTGCATAGCGAGGCGATCGCGCTCGATGCGCGAAACGCAAACGCATACCTTAACCGCGGCAGCGCCAAGCGATTCACCGGCGCGTTCGAAGCGGCCCTCGCAGACTATGATTCCGCGCTCGCGATCAAACCGGATTTCCCGCCCGCGATCGCAAACCGGGGCCTCACGCTCTTGACCCTTGGCCGCCTGCGGGAAGCATGGCCGTCCTACCGCGCGCGCATCAGGGCGGTTCATGGCGCGCCCGATCTCACGGGCGGCAAGCCGTGGGACGGATCTCCGCTGACCGGAAAGCGGATCCTGCTGTGGCTGGAATATGGGCTGGGCGACGAAATTCTTTTTGCCAGTCTGCTGCCCGAGCTGATCGATATCGCCGCCCATTGCACGATCGTCTGCTCGCCCCGCCTGCGTACCCTTTTTCAGCGGTCTTTCCCGCGCGCGCGCGTCGTGGCCATGGGCACGTCCATCGAGGGTGTCTTCGATGTTCGCCTCGCGCTGACCGACACCGCGCAATTGCTGCGTCCGACACCGGATTCGATCCCCGTCCATCACGGTTACATCGTACCGGACCCGGCGCTGGCGCAAGAGCTTCGCGCGCGCTACGACCGCGGTCCGGGCGCGCGGCTGGTCGGCCTTTCATGGCGCAGCGCCGCCGGTCCGACGGGGCGCTTCAAGTCGCTCCAGCTTGCGCAGTTCTCCAAGCTTCTCGAAGTTCCCGGCCTCACCTTCGTGTCGTTGCAATACGGCGACTGCGCGGAGGAAATCGCACAGGTGTCGCGCGCGGCGGGACACGACATCATCCACGACCGGAATATCGATTCATCCGGCGATCTCGATGCATTCACGGCGCAGGTCGCAGCCATGGACCTCGTGGTTTCAGTCAGCAATACGACCGTGCATGTCGCCGGCGCATTGGGCCGGCCGGTTTGGGCGCTTGTGCCCACCGGCCCCGGCGCGCACTGGTATTGGTTCACGAACCGGGCCGATAGTCCCTGGTATCCCAGCGCGCACCTTTTCCGCCAGGATCGGCGGGGCGACTGGCACAAGGCGCTCGACACGGTCGCCTCCGAGCTTGCGCAATGGGCGCGGCCATGAGCGCGGCCAGGGATCTCGTCACCCGGGCGATGGACCACCATCGCCACGGCCGCCTGGCGGAAGCCGAAGCCGGTTACCGCGATACGCTCCGCCTCGATCCTCATAACCCCGATGCGCTTCATCTGCTCGGCGCGATCGTCGCCGGACAAGGCGATACAGCGCAGGGCGTGGACCTCATCCTGCATGCCCTCGCGCACAATCCGAATTCGAAAGAGGCCCATCTCAACCTCGCGAATATTCATGCAAGCGCGCTTCGCATGGGTGAAGCCGAACATCATTTCCGCGAGGCCTACCGGTGCGACAAAACCAATGCCGACGCCGCCAATGGGCTTGGGGGAAGCTTTCTTCACCGTGGGCGCTATCGCGAAGCCGAGCCCTACTTGCGGGAAGCTCTGGCGCTTGCACCCACCTCGGCGCCCGTGCTCCTCAATATGGGCATGCTCATGGACGCGACCGGCCGGTTCGACGAAGCGCTTGGCTTCTATGACCGCATCCTCGCGCTGTACCCGGAGCATATTGACGCGCATTTTCACCGCGGGCTCGCGCTGCTCGTGCGCGGGCAGTTTGCCGAAGGCTGGCCGGAATATGCCTGGCGGGTGCGAAGCAAGCATACGCCGACTTTTTTCGGGCGGTTCCCCTTCCCCTATTGGCGCGGCGAGCCGCTTGCCGGCCGCAAAATCCTCGTCTGGACCGAATTGGGACCCGGCGACGAAACGCTCGCCGCCACCATGATTCCCGACCTTCTTGCCGCGGGCGCGACGGTCCTTCTGCTTTGCTCCCCCCGCATGGCGCCGCTTTTCGCGCGGTCGTTCCCGTCCGCGCATGTCATTGCCGCGGGCGAGACGCCGCCCGATCCTTCGATCACGCAAGGGATCGCATTCCAGGCGTCGCTCGGCGAGCTTGGCGCCGTGCTGCGGCCCGCGTTTGAATCTTTTCCGCGGCAACGCGCCCCATTGAAGGCGGATCCGGACCGAACGGCAACTCTGCGCGCGCGCTACCAGGCGGCCTCGCCCGGCGCCAAGCTGGTCGGAATCTCCTGGCGCAGCAAAAACATCCGTATCGAGGACGCAAAATCGATCCCCCTCGAAGCCTGGACGCCGATACTGAAACGACCGGGCGTCACCTTCGTGAGCTTGCAGTACGGAGACGTCGCGCAGGACGTCGCGCGCGCCGAACGCGAGCCGGGCGTGCGGATCCTCGTCGATCCGCAGATCGACCCGCTGGCCAACCTCGACGACTTTGCGGCGCAGGTCGCGGCCATGGACCTTGTGGTTTCCGTCAGCAACACAACCGTGCATCTTGCCGGTGCGCTCGGCCGCCCCATATGGGCCCTGATCCCCTCCAACCACGGACGTTTGTGGTATTGGTTTCTTGAACGTCCGGACAGCCCCTGGTACCCAAGCGCCCACTTGTTCCGGCAAGGTCCGAACGCGGATTGGCGTCCAAGCCTTGCGGCGGCCACGGAGAAACTGACGCAGCCGGGTGGCGCCGGCGGACGCGACGGAACCAGCGCTTCAGCGGTCTAAGATTCTGATTCAAACCCTCATGGCTCGACAGAACCTCCCTCCCTCTCAGCCCATCCACGAAGCGGCGGCGCTGCATCGCGCGGGCCGCCTCGCGGAAGCGGTCGAGGGCTACCGGAAAATCCTGAAAAAGAACCCGCATGAGCCGGATGCGTTGCACCTGCTGGGCGTCGCGCTCATGCAGCAGGGCGATCCGCGCGAGGGCCTGGTGTGGGTCACCAAAGCCCTCAAGGTGCGCGACGATTTTCCAGACGCTCATGCGAACGCCGCCCTGATCGCCGAGCGGCTCGGCGATTTGAAGCTTGCCGAATACCACGCCGGAAAGGCCGTGGAACATCGGCCGAATGTCGCGACTTATACCGCGCTTGGCCGACTGTTGGCGGCGCAAGGGCGGTCCGAGGAAGCTCTCGCGGCGTTACGCACCGGACATGAACTTCATCCGAATGACATCGAAGGCTATGTTTCCTACGCCCGCGGCCTACGGGTCACGGACGATCTCCGTACGATGCTGGCGGTTGCCGAGGCCGGCCTACGGCTTGTACCCGATCACCCCACGCTGAAACTCCTCGCCGCCGAGGCTTATTTTGGTCTCGGACAGTTCAGCGCGGGCTGGCCGGCCTATCGTTACCGTTTCCAGTCGCTGGAAAATCGCATCCCAGCTAAAGCCTACACGCTGCCGGCATGGCAGGGAGAAGACCTCACACAGCGCACCCTTCTCATCTGGGCCGAGCAAGGACCCGGCGACGAGATCATGTACGCGAACATGTACGCCGACGCCATCGCGCGCACGAAATGCTGCGTCATTCAGTGCTCTGCCCGGCTTGCGCCTGTGATCAAACGCTCATTCCCCACAGCCATGATTTTCGATCGGGATCTGACGCCGGACGAACTCGCGAAGATCGACGTGCAAACACCCGCCGCCAGTCTTGGCGAATGGCTGCGCGCGTCGCGCGAGTCATTTCCGACGACGGCCGGCTATTTGAAAGCGGACGCCGAACTCACAGAAAAACTGCGGGCGAAATACCTCGCGGACAACAAGGAACACCTCCTGATCGGCATCGCATGGCGCAGTACAAATACGAACGGCGCCGCTGAGAAATCACTTAACGTGCTGGAATGGGGGCCGATCCTCAAGGTTCCGGGCGCGACCTTCGTCAACTTGCAATACGGGGATACCGCGGCGGAACGGGACAACGCCTCCCGCGGTTTCGGCGCGCCGATCATTCACGATCCAAGCATCGATCCCTTGAAAGATATGGACAGCTACGCCGCGCAGGTTGCCGCGATGGATCTCGTTGTTTCGTCCAGCAACACGGCTGTGCATGTCGCCGGGGCGCTCGGCATTCCCACCGTGTGCATGTTGCCCCTATCGCTCGATCAAGGCCGGCGATGGTACTGGCTTGCCGACGAAAACCGCACGCCATGGTATCCGTCGGTGCGGCTCCTCCGACAAACCGAGCCCGGCCAGTGGCTCGATGTTATTCGTGACGCGGGCTTCGCGGTCCTCGAGACGACGCGTGCAAGCCGGGACGATCTCGCCACCTATTACCGCAGCATGATCGCGGGGTTCGCCGCAATGAAGCGTCCGCGCGACGCGGAGGCGGTCTGCGAGCATATGGCGCGTGATCCCGTACTCGCCGCGGAAGCCTATCTGAACATCGCCGAGTTGCGACGCAGGGCCCTTGACGCAGACGGCGTTTTCGCCGCCTGTGAAAAATCGATCGCGGCGAATCCTCGGGACTGGACGGCTTACAACGTCAAGGGCACGACGTTGGCCGACCTTCACCGGTTCGATGAAGCGATCTCCGTGTTTAAACAGGCACTGGAGCACAATCCTCGCTCGCACATGCTCCATACCAATCTCGGCAGGGCATTCCACTGCCTCGGGCGCAATGCCGAAGCGCTGCACCACCACAGCCTCGCGCTGGACTGCGTGCCCCCCGAAAAGCCAAATGCAGTCGACGCCATTACGTTGAACTACGCGGTCGCGTTAAACGACAGCGGCAAAGCCGGCCAAGCGCTGGAGCTTCTAAATGGTCTGGTGGACCGCAAGCCGGATCATGCGGATGCTCACTACAATCGTTCGCTTATTCTTCTCGCGCAGCAGAACTGGCAAGAAGGATGGCGTGAGTTCGGCTGGCGCCTGAAGCGGCAGAACGCGCCTGTCTATTACAAATATTTTCCGAACATCAAACCATGGTCCGGAGAACCGCTCGCCGGCAAAAAAATCCTGATCTGGACGGAACAGGGAATCGGCGACGAGATCCTCGCCGCGACCATGATACCGGATCTACTCGCCGTAGCGCGAAAGGTCGTCATTCTATGCTCCGGGCGCCTCATCCCGCTTTTCCGACGGTCATTCCCGGGCGTCGAAGCGGAGGAGTTGAAGGCTCCTGTACCGCAGATCGCCATGGCGCCGGATTTCGACTACCAGATGCCGATGTGGGATCTTGGCCTTGCGTTCCGCCGGACCGCGGAAGACTTTCCGGTACGTCCGCAAATCCTTGCCGCGGATGCTCCGCACACCGCCGCTCTTAGAAAGCGCTACGCTTCCGTGCGGCCCGGCAATCTGCTTGTAGGCATCTCGTGGGCCAGTCCCATCAACCAGGAAATGGGATGGCTAAAAGCAAGCCAACTCCATTCGTGGCAACCTATTCTCGAGGTGCCGGGCGTCACTTTCGTCAATTTGCAGTACGGCGACCAGCGACCGGTGTTGGCGCGGATCCGCGACATTCTTGGGGTCGAGATTCTCAATGACGAAGCCATCGACCCATTGAAGGATATGGATAGCTATAGCGCGCAAGTCGCGGCCATGGACCTCGTCATCTCCACCAGCAATACTCTTGTCCACACCGCAGGCGCACTCGGCATTCCGACGTGGGTGCTCCTTGCAAGCGGCCGAGGGCAGATCTGGTACTGGCTTACGGAGCGGCCGGACAGCCCCTGGTATTCGTCCGTGCGGCTGATAAGACAGGACATCCCGGGCGATTGGACGCAACCGATCGCCCGGTGCGCGCACGACCTTCAGCGACTGATACAGGAAAAGAAAAGGACCGGCACATCATGATGCGCATATTCATCGGCTACGATCCGCGCGAAGCAGCGGCCTACAACGTGCTGGCGCACAGCATCCAGACGCGCGCCTCCCTGCCCGTCACGATCGCGCCGCTCATGCTGTCGCAATTGAAGGGGGTGCTGACGCGCGAGCGTCATCCACTGCAATCGACCGATTTCTCCTTTAGCCGGTTCCTCGTCCCCTACCTGTCGGGATACGAAGGCTGGAGCCTGTTCTGCGATTGCGACATGCTGGTGCTCGACGACGTCGCCAAGCTGTGGTCGCAGCGCGACGAACGTTACGCCGTGCAGGTCGTCAAACACGACCATAAACCCAGCGATACGGTGAAGTTCCTCGACCAGCCGCAGCGGCCCTACGAAAAGAAGAACTGGTCGAGCGTCATCCTGTTCAATAACGCCAAATGCAAGGCGCTGACTCCCGACTACGTGAACACCGCGACGGGCCTGGAACTGCATCAGTTCAAATGGCTCGGAAACGACGCCTTGATCGGCGAAATCCCGCATCGCTGGAATCACTTGGTCGATTACGACCCGACTGTTCCGGCAGCGCAAGTATCCCTCCTGCACTACACCGAGGGAGGGCCGTATTTCGAAGCGTACAAGAACTGCAGCTATGCCGAAGATTGGTTCGCCGAACGCGACCGCATGCTGTTTGCCGGATAGGCAATCAGATGCGATGAAACCGCTCCAGAGAGCCGCCGACCATTTTCAACGCGGCCAATACGATCAAGTCGAACTCGTCTGCGCCGAAATTCTCGCCACGCGCCCCGACGATACCCGCGCATGGCAAATGCGTGGGCTTGCCGCGCTGCATCTGCGAAAATTCGAGGATGCCGCTACGTTCCTGAAGGAAGCGGCGTCTCGGCAAGCGAGACCGGAAACCCTCATCAACCTCGCGGTCGCGCTCCTGGCGCTGGAACGCCTTCCCGACGCCATCAACATACTTCAACACACCCTTGAACTCGCGCCGGAAAATGCTGGGGCTCATCTTACTCTGGCCGCTTGCTATATGCAGGAGCAGCGATATCAAGATGCGGAAGATGTCCTGGAAAAGGTGCTGACCTTCAAACCCGGCTGGCCCAAGGCGCTCGACATGCAGGCCAGAGTCGTGCTGAAGCGGAACGATAACGAACGGGCGTGGAACTTAGCGCTGGCCGCCCTCGCCGGGGATCCAAGCCTTTCGGCCAGTCACCGCGTTCTTGGCGACATAGCCATGAATCGGATGAATTTCGATCTTGCCGCCGATCACTATCGACTTTCGCTGCGCAACAATCCGAACGACCCGGAAACACAGGGCAACTACGCACTCCTTTTGACACGGCGCGGCGACTACGCGGAGGCCTTGACCTGGTACAAGCGCGCCGCAGAAGGATCGCCTCAGGACGCCGCCCTGCGGCATGGACTTGGCGATGTCTTACTCATTCAAGGCCATCTCGCAGAAGGATGGACGCAACATGGCTGGCGCCACCTCCGAAAGGAAGAGAGCAAAGCCCTCGTTGACCAACCGCTCCTGCTTGAGTTGCCGAACGGGGTATCCGGCATCGCCGTGCTCGACCAGGGTGTCGGCGATCAAATAATGATCGCCAGTATAATCCCGGATCTGGCCCGGCAGTTCACGAACTTGGAAGTCCAGTGCGATCCGCGTCTTCACTCACTCCTACGGAGGTCTTTTCCGGATGTGCGCTTTTCAAGCTTCATCTTGAACTCTGTGCCAGGTGCGGCGGCGACAGCGGGGAGCTTCGGCGTCGGCGACTCCGGCCGCTGGCTGCGGTCGCGCTTCGAGGATTTCCCACACCACGCGGGATATTTGAAGCCCGATGCGGGGCGACAAACCATGTTACGCCAACGGTACACGGAGAAGTCCCGCGGCCCCGTAGTTGGCATCTCGTGGGCAACGCGCAAGGTCAAATTGGCGCCGCACAAATCCTTGCCACTCGCGACGTGGGGGCCGCTACTGTCAAGGCCCGGCGTCACTTTTGTGAATCTTCAATACGATAGCGATCCGGCGGAGGTGGCGGAAGCTGCACACCGATTTGGCGCACGCATCGTCTCCGATCCGACTGTCGACGCCAGCGGCGATCTTGACGCGTTCGCCGCGCAAGTCGCCTCCATGGACCTGGTGATCACGACCTCCAACGCGGCCGCGCACTTCGCCGGAGCGCTGAATGTGCCGACGTGGGTATTCGTACCCGAGGGGATGGGGGGCATATGGCATTGGTTTCTCGAGCGCGAGGACAGCCCCTGGTATCCGTCGGTCCGGCTTTTCCGCCAGACCAAACGCGGCGACTGGCAGGATGTGGTTGACCGCGCCTCAAGCGCGTTCCTAACGTTCGTCGAGCAATGGACGGACCTGAACCCGTGACACAGAACCCCATGCAGGTCGTGGAGGAAGTCCGCGCGCTCATCGCCGCCGGTCAAAATGGCCAAGCCGCGCGTGTCTGTGAACAGAACCTTGCCAGCCATCCGCAAAACGCCACGGCTTGCCTGTTGCAGGGACTTCTCCTCAAGATCAACGGGCGCCCCAACGATGCGATCACCGCCTACGACAAGGCGCTCGCGTTCGCACCGGAAGCCTTGCCGGCCTACATGGAAATTGCGGAGATTCTCGCCGATAAGGGCTGGCTGCATAGTGCGGTGATCGTCATGGAAACGGCCCGCGACACGACGTCGTTCTCAGCGGAGGCGCAGGCGCAGCTGACCGCGCTGCAAGATCGACTTGAACACATGACGCGCGCGGCGCGCGGGGTCTCCAGGTGACGGCGCGTTCGAATGTCGGCGGCTGGCTGCAACGAGCGGCCGGGTTGCACCAAGGCGGACGGCTGGAGGAAGCCGAGCGCCTTTACGACGAAGTGCTGAAAGTCGATCGTCGCAATCCCGACGCCCTCAATCTCAAGGGGTTGATCGCAAGCCAGCGCAACCGTCACGCCGAAAGCCTCACGCTGTTCGACAGGGCCATCGCGGCGTTCGCAACATTTCCTGACGCGCATTTCAATAAAGCGGCGGCGCTTGCCGCGCTGGGGAGGTTCGAGGACGCCTTGCGCTCCTACCGCGATGCCATCCGGCTCAACCCCACGTACGCCGACGCTCGACTGAATTTCGGAACCCTTCTTTATCAACAGGGGAAAGAAGGTGAAGCGATCGCGGCGTTCCGCGCCATGACCACGGCGTGCGCACGAGACGCGCGTGGGTTTTACAACCTAGGCCACTGCCTGGTGAGAAGTGCGAGCGCGAGCGCGGACGCATCTACGCGAAGCACCGTCGCGAAAGAGGCCGTCGCGGCGCTTACACGCGCGCAGACCTTGGATCCTGGGAACGCCGATGTGCGGCTCACACTCGGCGACGCTCAGGCTCTTTGCGGCAACTACGCGGAAGCCGCCGACAGTCTGCGGGCGGCCCTACAATCGGCGAGCACATGGCCCGTTGAACGCCACGCCGAAACTTTGAGCACCCTCGGCGAACACTTCCGCAAGTTGCAACGGCATGATGCGGCTGTCGCAACACAACGGGAGGCGCTTCAACTTAACCCGCAGCACCATCTTATTCAGTTCAATTTGGCGGCGGCATTGCATGATGCGAAGCATCTTGATGAAGCCGAAGCGCTATATAAAAAAATCATCGCGGAAAACCCGGCCTTTACGAAAGCGATCACCAACCTTGGCGATGTCTACCGCGACAAGAATCTGCACGAGGACGCGATCTCGCTTTTTGAGCAAGCGTTGGCCATCGAACCGGCCTTCCAAGGTTATGCCAACATCGCCGCCACCATGACCGACCTGGGCTGGCTGACGACGGGCCTCATGGTCCACGACCGCACGCTCTCGCTGGGCACTCTCGATGCGACCGCGCGCCTGAACCGGGCCCTTACTTTGCTCAGCATAGGGCGCTTCGATGTCGGCTGGGCGGAGCACGAGGCCCGCTTCGACGCCGCGCATATCGGCACGATCCGTCGTCCGCCACCGGAATGGCGAGGCGAAGATCTCGCCGGCAAAAGAATTCTTGTTTGGACCGAGCAAGGCGCAGGCGATCAGATCCTCCACGCCTCGATGATCCCCGATGTCATCTCTCGTGCGAAGCATGTGCTGATCGAATGTGTAGCGCGGATGGCGCCGGTTTTCGCCCGTTCGTTTCCCGGAACGACGGTCATTGGGCGACATAATTCCTTGTCGTCGGCATCCGACGGCGAAACGTTCGACGTCCAGATCGCGGCGGGAAGCCTTGGACAATACCTGCGGCGCAGCTTCGCCGACTTTCCCCGCAAGGGGGCCTATCTAAAAGCCGATCCCGCCAAAACCGAGCATTTTAGAAAGTCGTACGAGGCCTTGGCCGGGGAAAGGCGCATTGTCGGCATCGCCTGGCGCAGCCGGAACCCACGTATCGGATCGAACAAGAGCGCCGAACTCGCGAATTTGGCGGCGATCCTGCAAACACCGAATGTCATGTTCGTAAATCTTCAGTACGGAGATTGCGCCGCTGAACTCGCCGAGGCGCGCACACGCCTCGGTGTCGACATCTTCAACGATCCCGCGATCGACTCACTCACCGACATGGATTCATTTTTCGCACAGGTCGCGGCAATGGATGCTGTCGTGACGACATCCAACACCGCGGTTCACGTCGCCGCGTCCCAGAATATTCCCACATGGCTCCTCCTGCCGCGCGCAAAAGGGACTTTGTGGTATTGGTTCCAACATCGCGCGGACAGCCCTTGGTATCCGTCGCTGACCATCACGCGCGCGCATGACGCCGATACGCAAGAGCCGTGGGAGATCGAGCCCGCCGGGCGGGTTGCATCGGCTCTCGCGCGCTGGACCGCCGCAGCGGAGCCGCGCCGGACATGACACGCGCGTCACCGCCACCGATCATGGATTGGCTGCAGAAAGCCGTGGCCTACCATCAAGCGGGGAATTTGGAACCGGCGGAGCGCCTTTATGACAAGGTGCTGAAAGTCGATCGTAACAATGCCGACGCCCTCAATCTCAAAGGCATGATTGCCGGCACAAATGGCCGGCACAATCACTCCCTGTCGTTTTTTGACCGCGCTTCCGCCGCCCGCCCGACATTTGCCGATCCGCATTTCAACAAGGGTCTGGCGCTCGTCGCGCTGGATCGCCACGAGGATGCCCTTGCCGCGTATGCGCGTGCGATCAACGTCAGACCGGATTACGCCGATGCGCACCTAAACCTTGGCCTGACCTTGCATATGATGGGCCGGAAGGAAGAGGCCATCGCGGCCTTTCGCGCGATGACGCAAGTATGTCCGATGGACGCGCGCGGCTTCTACAATCTCGGCGCCTGCCTGGAAAAAATTCTGCCTGCCGCCAGCGCCGAAAAGCGCGACGCGCTCGCGGGCGAGTCCGCCGCTGCGTTCGAGCACGCGCTGGCGCTCAATCCCGGCAATCCCGACATCCACTACGCATATTCAAATCTTCATAACTTCCGCGGCGACTACCGCCAAGCGGCGGCGCACCTCGAAACCGCGCTGCGTCTACGGCCGCACTGGCCCGACGGCTGGAACAATCTCGCGAACCAGGTGGAGGCGCTGGGTGACCGCAAAGGCGCGCTCGCGATGTTCGAACGCGCCCTTGAACAAGATCCGAACAACAAGGGCGCGTTCGTCAATCGGGGGATGACGTGCCTCGCCCTCGGCCGCTTCACCGAAGGCTGGCGAGGATATGCGCGCCGCTTCGACGATCCGCGCTTTCCCTTCACGCCACGCAACTGGCCGTGGCCGAAATGGAGCGGGGAGGACTTGAACGGGAAGAGCATATTGCTCTGGGGCGATCAGGGTGTCGGCGACGAGGTCCTGTACAGTTCCATGGTCCCGGAGATCGCGCGCCATGCCGGGATATGCGTTTTGGAGTGCGAACCCCGGCTGGTTCCCATCTACCGCCGCAGCTTCCGTTCGCTGGAAATCGTTTCGGTGCGTAAGGGCTTGAGCGGGTCCGCCCTGGCCGGCCGGCAATTCGATTTTCAATGTTCGGTCCTCGACCTCGGCGCCCAGCTGCGACAGAGCTTCGCGGCCTTTCCGATTCGCCCGGGCATTCTTCGTGCGGATCGCGACTCGAGCGCCCGCCTGCGGCAAAAATATCTTCACGCGAGGCCGGAAAATCGGCTGATCGGTCTGTCCTGGAGAAGCATCAATCCCGGAATGACCCATCAAAAGAGCCTTGCCTTGGATGCGTTTGCCGCTCTGTTCCGGCTGCCGAACACCACATTCCTTAACCTTCAGTACGGCGAAGTGGCGACGGATATCGCGGCCGCGAAGACAACACAGAACGTCGAGATTTTGGTCGATCCCGATATTAATCCATTGATCGATCTTGATGGTTTCGCCGATCAGGTCAGCGCCTGCCATGCGGTTGTCACAGTCAGCAACACCACGGCCCATTTCGCGGGCGCTCTCGACGTACCGACAGCCCTCTACGTACCCGACGCCCGGAAGCGCCAGTGGTATTGGTTCGATAGCGGGGTCCATTGCCCCTGGTACCGCTCCGTCCGGATCTTCCGCACTCCCGGCGAAGCGGGCGTGAATGCAATTTATAATAGTTTTGTGTGATTATAATCCTTTTGCATGTATTTTCTTTTAACATATTGATTTATAATAGAAATTTATGTTTTCAGCCGTTTTAAGCTGATTTAATTTCAGTCTCCTCCGTAAACCTCCCGGTAACCTTTCATCCGAAGAGGGAGAGACGTGCCGAAAACACTGAAAAAAAAGCCACATCCGGGCGAAAAAGCCCGCGCGCGCGACTTGACAATAGGAGGCCGCAGAGGTGATATGGCGGCGCGCTGACGGGCGCCGTCGTCTATTCCGCAGGGAGTAGGCGTGAACCAGATCTGAAACCTTAAGGGGATCCCATTATTATGAATAAGACCCAATTCTACACGCTGAGCAGCGCGCTGCTGGCGTCGACCGCTCTGTCGGGCACCGCGACCGCCGGCACGATCGGCCGCTACAACTCCGGCACCTTCACGACCGTTCCGGTCACCGTTGCGAACACCGTCTTCTCGACGACGGCTTCGACGGCGAACGCCATCGTCATCGGCGGCGTGGCCGCTTCTGACAACGGCTTCGGCATGCGCTACAGCAACAACTTCTCGGGCTCGACCGGCTGGACCACCGAGTTCACGATCACCGGCGCGCGCTTCATCACCGCCGGCCTGACCACTGGCAACTTCCTGATCCACACCTACACGGGCAGCAACACCAACACCGCGAACAGCACCTCGGTCGCCGGCACCACCTGCGCCTCGGTGACCTCGCTCGTCGACCTGCTCGTGGTCAACGATTGCCAGCTCTCGACCCAGAACAGCGGCGCCGCTGCCGGTATCCGCATGAGCGGCGTGACCTTCAACAACGCTTCGGGCCTCGCCACCGTTGGCGGCACCGTTTCGTTGACGGGCCGCGTCTACAACCCGCAGAACACCTCGCAGACCTTCGAAGCGTCTTCGACGGGCACGATCATCCAGTCGGCCGTTCCGTATCAGGTGAACGTGACTGCCGGCGTCACCGCGACCGCCAGCGCGACCACCACTCCGGTGGCGTTCTCGGCGCTGTCGCAGCCGAACGACGGCTCGCTGTCGCTCAAGCTCGTCAGCCTCCAGCTCTCGCCGATGAACGCGCTTGACAACACGCTGGTTACGGCCTCGGCCGTTGCCACGACCGCTGCCGCCACGACCTCGATCTCGGTCGCGAGCTCGGTCCTGTCCAGCACCGCTGTGCAGCACGTCCGTCTCGACACGACCAACGGTCAAGCGACGGTCACCACGCTCGCCAACTTCTCGGGCGGCACTGTGACGTTCAACGTGAACAACCTCTTCGCCGGTAGCAACTCCGCGACCGTCGTTGTGTCGTTCAACAACAGCCAGGCCATCCCGGCCGCCGCTGCTGGCACGCTGACCGCTGCGATCACCACGGGCGCTCAGGTCACGAGCGCGACCGGTCAGACCGCCGCGATCAACCAGGGTGGTTTCCGCGCTGAAATCAACACGTTCAACGCGTCGACCAACGGTCCGTTCGGTTCGTACCTGCGCATTCACAACAACGCTCAAGTCGCCGGCACCGTCACCGTGACGGTCCGTAACGACGCGACCG
>JADZAK010000104.1 GCA_020852595.1 Rhodospirillaceae bacterium | reverse complement strand
GGAAACCGGCGGCATCGGCCTGGGCTTGACCATTACCCGCGATATCGTGCGCGGCATGGGCGGCGAGGTGACTCTGGTGGACAGCCCGCTGGGCGGTCTTCGCGCGACGGTGACGATTCCACTCTAGGCAAAAATTACCCGGAAATCAGTGGATATCGTCCGCCGAGAGACGGGCGAGGGAAATAGCCTGGAGCAGGTGCTCCTCGTTCACCGGCTTGTCCAAGACGACCAGCACGCCGGCGCGCAGCGCACGCTGCCTCAGCGCCGCGTCGGCACGGCCCGTAAACATGATTACGGGAATTCTGATGTCGCGGGCCCGCAGCGTCTCGACGAATTCGACGCCGGTCATGCCGGGCATATGATTGTCGAGAACCAGGCAGTCGCCGTGCTGAAGGAGCTCCGCGTCCAGCAGCGCCGCCGCGGAAGCGAATGCGTTCACCGGCAGGCCGTGCGATTCGAGCAAGGCGCGGGTGGAATCCCGCACCGGCTCGTCGTCATCAACCACAAAAACCGAAGGCTCACGCGAGGCCATGCAACTCTCAAATGATATTCATGGCCGAAAATCTACGCGAGCGATGGCACGCTCGATATACGTAGTAGTCCTTAGAACCTTAAGTGGCCGCCGAAATCTCGATCTTGGCCGCAAGCGCCATGCGCACGAGATCCGAGAGGCTGTGGGCCTGCAATTTCTCCATCACGCGCCCCCGGTGCACTTCCACGGTCCGGGGTGAGATATCCATGCGGTGGGCAATGACTTTATTGGGCCGTCCGGCCACGAGATGTTCCATGACCTCGCGTTCGCGCGCGGTGAGCTGCGCGATGCGCGTCTCGGCCTCCTGCGCGGCCGCGCTCTCGCCGCGGGTGCGGCGGCTCTGCGCCAGTCCCCGTTCGATGCCGGCGCGCAAAACCTCGTCGTCGAACGGCTTCTCGATAAAATCCACCGCCCCGGCCTTCATGGCGCGCACGGCCAACGGAACGTCGCCGTGGCCGGTGATGATAACGACGGGCAACCCCCATCCGCGCCGGATAATCTCTTCCTGAAGCTCCAGCCCATCCATATCGGGCATGCGGATGTCGGCGATCACGCAACAGGCCTCCTTCGGCCTGAAACCGTCCAGAAAAGCCCTGGCGGACTCGAACGGCTCGACCGCGAACCCTTCCGCTTCCAGCAGCGCCGCGAGGGAATCGCGCACCGCCGCATCGTCATCCACCACGAAGATCGAACCTTTCCCGGCGCCTTCGGCGGCAGCTTGGCTCATCGCACGGCCTCTTCCTCATACCCGTCGTGAGCGACAGGCAACTGAAAACTAAAAGTCACGCCGCCCCCTGGGTTGGCGGCGGCGGCCATCTTTCCCCCGTGAGCCTCGACTATAGAGCGGCAAATGGATAGGCCAATGCCCATTCCGTCGCTCTTGGTCGTCACAAATGGTTGAAACAGCTTCGCAGCGACGTCCTCGGAAAGCCCCGGTCCGGTATCGGAGACCGCGACCCTGACGAAGTCGCCGCCGTCCAGCGCGGTCGAGAGGCGAAGTTCGCGCCGTTCACGGCCCGCCATGGCTTCAAGCGCATTGCGCACGAGGTTGAGCACAATCTGCTGGATCTGAATCTTATCGATCATCACCCGCGGCAGTTTCGCGTCGAATTTGGGCGTGACCGTGACGCCGGAATCCGCGGCGCCGACAAAGGCCAGGGCCACGGCTTCCTCGATCACCTTGTTGACGTCTTCGGGCGCGCGATTGCCTTCACGCTTTTCCACGAAGTCCCGCAGACGCCGGATGATCTGGCCGGCCCGGATCGTCTGGCCGGCCGCCTTATCGAGCAGTTCCTGCACCTTCGGGCGCGTCGCCTCGAGTCCCTGGTCGAGGGTGCGGCGCGCCGCCTTGACGTAGTTGGCCGCCGCGGTCAGGGGCTGATTGAGCTCATGGGCGAGCGCCGAGCTCATCTGCCCCATGGCGGTCAGCCGCGCGACGTGGATGAGCTCGGCCTGCAGATCCTGGAGGCGCCGCGCGGCGCCCTCGCGCTCGCTGATGTCGCGGATAAAACCCGTGAAAAGCCGGCGCTCGCCGATCCGGGTCTCACCGATATTCAGCTCTATCGGAAACGTCGTGCCGTCGCGCCGCAAGCCCATGACGACGCGTCCGATGCCGATGGCGCGTTTTTCGCCCGTGGCGCGGTAGTGCGCAAGATAACCGTCGTGGCGGTCGCGGTACGGCGGGGGCATGAGCATCTTCACGTTCCGCCCGAGCACTTCGCTCTCAAGATAGCCGAACAGCCACACCGCCGCGGCATTGAGGGATTCGATGTTGCCCATCTCGTCGATGACGATGATCGCGTCGGGACCGGTTTCGAGGACGCTGCGCAGGCGCTCCTCACGTTCGCGGATCGCGTTTTCGGCCTCTTTCTGGGCGGTGATGTCCTGGATGAACCCGACGTACAGACTTTTGCCGTCCAGCGCGCCTTCCCCCATCGACAGCAGGATCGGAAAGGCGGAGCCGTCCTTGCGCCGTCCGACCATCTCGCGCGGGCGTACGGTCCCGCCCGCGTCCGGCCGCAGTATTTCGCCCAGGGGCGGCGGATTGTGCAGAAGGGCCGAGATACTCTTCCCGGCGACCTCGGCCGCGATATAGCCGAACTGGCGTTCGCACATGGGATTGAAGAGTTGTACGCGCCCGGCGGCGTCGGCCACGACGATGCCGCTCGCCGCGGTGGTGACGAGAACGTCGAAGCGTGCGTGAACTTCCGCGGCGGAGAGTCCGGCCGTTTGCCCGATGCGTTCCATGGTCTCGCGCCGGCTCACAATCAGAATTCCCCGTCTATGCGGGCCGCAAAGCGCCCCCAAGCCCGCGGCGGCGGAACGCAATACGTAAAAACCCGTACGAGCAACCCCCAATTTTAAGCGGCGGCGCCCTCGTCCATCCTCGCCACACAGGAGCCTAGTCACGCGATGGACGAGAAGCCTAACATGTTAGAGACCCTGCCTGGAACTCTCGCGAGCGAGCACGACACGACCTCGTGGACCAAGGACGCGTTCGTTTCGACGGCGCGCGCGATCGATCCGCTGGCCGGTCATGGCCTGCGGATCGCCGTCAGACGCGGTCAGGAAATTTTCGCCGAAGGCGATGCCGCCGAGAGCTGCTACCGGCTTGCGGACGGCAGTATCCGTCTCGTGAAACTCATGGCCGACGGACGCCGCCAGGTCTGTGAATTCCTGAAGGCCGGCGACCTGCTCGGTTTCGAAACCGACGATGAATATTACTTCTCGGCCGAAGCCGTGAACGACTGCACGCTGATGCGCTATCCGCGCCGCGCCGTTGAAACGTTGCTCGTGGAAGACAAGCTCTTCGCACGTCATGTGCGCAAGGTGACCGCCCGCGGCTTGCAGGGCGCCTACCAACGCATGGTGCTCCTCTGCCACAAGTCGGCGCAGGAACGCATCGCGTGGTTCCTGCTCAGCATGGCGGGCCGCGCGGGCCTCGAGAATGGAGACATCCACCTGCCGATGACGCGCACGGACATCGCGAACTATCTGGGCATGGCCATCGAGACCGTGAGCAGGGTCCTGGGCCAGTTCAAGCAGAACGGCGCCATTATCCAGAAAAGCCTCAACCGCATCCAGATCGTCGACCGCGATGCCCTGGAGCTTGTCCGGGGCGAAGTGTAACGGGCGCCTATAGCGTCTACGGCACGATCAGGCGCCAGGCCGGTTTCGGCGGCGCGTCCTTGGCTTTCGGCTTCGGTTTCACGCCGGGCAAGGGCGTCCCGTCGACGTTTTCCTCCAGCCACCAGCCCGCCGTGCGGCCGTCGCCGTGCGGTTCGTACGGGCGGTCGTAATAGAACGTGTAGACGGGCTTGCCTTTGTAGGCCCACTGCTTGCGGCCGTCCGCGCGCCGGACAATGGTCCACTCGCCCGTCGGCGTCGCATGCTCCGGCGCGCGGATGATCGGCCACACCGCCGCGCACACCGCGTCGCAATTGGACGCGCCGTCCGTGTCGCCTTCGAAGGTGTAAAGCGGCAGGAACGCAGGGAACGACTTGTACACCCAGGTTGTGCCGTCGCGCCCCAACGCGACTTCACCCGGATGATTGGGATTGGGATCCCCCTCGGCCGCGCGCGCCATACCTGTCGTCAACAAACACACCGCGCCGAACGCGAAAAGAACCGCACGCATGGGAAAAATCCTACGCCGCTTCGGTTTGCGGCCGCCTGAACCCGCGGAACCGGGCGAGGCTTTCGGCGCGTTCCAGCGCCCGGTCGAGAGCCGCCATGGTTTTTGCGAGGTCGGCGCTGTCGTCGTCGATCCAGGCCTTGAGGGCGCAGGCGAGCACCACTTTGAGGCCCTGGATGCGGGCATAACCGAACAGGCCGTCCGGCGAGACGCCGGCAGCGGCCAGCATCATCGCCGCGCTCCGGTCGGCGCGGCACAGCGCGACGCCAACGGCCGGCGGATCGAAACGCGCGCCGGTGACGACGGCGCGCATGCCGTCACGGTTCGCATTCATCGCGTCGAACCTCTTCATGGCGATTTCAAAAAGGCGGTCGCGCACGCTGTCCGCGTCGTCGCGCGCGGTCAATCCCGTCAGCATGCGCGCATCGAGCCGGCCGAAGATCTTCGCGACGAGATGCGCGCGCGTCGGCGCGGCCAGGAGCACTGTCGCGAGCGGGAGGCCGGCGCGCACGGCCACGGCGGACATGGAAACGTTGCGCCACCCGAGCGCCGCGGCTTCGGCAAGGCCCGCGTCAACAATACGGTCGGCGTCGGTGACTGCGCCTTGCGGTTTTTTGGCTTTGCTGCTGGTTTTTTTGGCCATCAGAACCTCCCGCGTACTTTAGCGTCCATTTCGGCGAAACTGAACCAATGCTTGCTTAACTTTCTTTTTTGGCCTGTTCCTATCGGAAAACCGCGCGACACTTTTCCGGAACAGGCCTAGCCCGCCAGTTCCTTCGAGCGCTTCGCCGCCGCCGCGACGGCGCGCGCGAACAGCGGCTTCATGCCGCCCTCGGCCATCAGAACGTTCAAGGCCGCCTCGGTGGTTCCACCGGGGCTGGTGACATTCTTGCGAAGAACCGCCGGATCGGTTTCTCCGGCTTCCATCAGCGCGCCGGCGCCCGACACCGTGGCGCGCGCGAGCTGGGCGGCGAGATCGGGCGAAAGCCCGGCTTCGATCGCCGCGTCGCGCAGACATTCGGTCAGCAGGAACACATAGGCCGGACCGCTGCCCGACACGGCCGTGACCGCATCCATCTGCGCTTCATCGCCGATCCAGGTCACCTGGCCCACGGCGCTCATCAGGACTTCGCACACACGCGCCTGCACTTCGCTGACGGTCGGCGCCGCGTAGAGCACGCTGATCGCTTTTCCAACCGCCGCCGGCGTATTGGGCATCGCGCGCACCACCGCGGCTTCATCGCCAAGGTGTTTGCGGAAATAAGACGTCGGCTTGCCGGCCAGCACCGACAGGTAAACCGGATGCTGCGGCGTGAAGGACTTGTAGGTGGGGATCACCTGATCGGCCATCTGCGGCTTCACGGCGAACAGAATGACGTCCGGACGGAAGTCGCGCGGCACGTCGGTCATGTGCGGCAATACGGTCAGCGCGCGATGATCGGAACAGGCGGTGACGCTGTCGCGCCCGGCGGGCTCGACGACGATGGCGTCAACGGGGGAGAGGCCGCGCTTGAACCAGCCGTGCAGAAGGGCTCCGCCCATCTTGCCGCAACCGACGAGGAGAATTGTACCTTGCATGGATGCGACGATAGCACCGGGCTCCTGCACGCAACAACCAAGGTTGTCATCCTTGCGCCCGCTGGGGCGCGAGAATCCAGGGGTATTCTGGTTTTACAAACAAATAGAAACTAAAAACCCCTGGGCCCTCGGCGCTTGCGCGCCAAGGACGACGCAGGGGTTAGTGCTGGCCTTACGGCGGCAAGGATGACGGTGAAGCGCTGTTACGCCTCGCCCACCGTATCGAGCAGCGAACTGGCGATGGCGTCTTCCGCGGTGCGGCCGCCCCAGATCACGAACTGGAAGGCCGGGTAGTAGCGTTCGCACTCGGCGACGGCGAGGTCCATGAGTTCGCTGATGAGGTCGCTGTCCAGCCGGTCCGGCAGGCGCACCGTATGGCGGAACATCGGGATGCCCTCTTCCACCCAAATGGCGAAGTGGCCCATCCAGAGGCGTTCATTGAGCTTGGCGAGCAGTTCGTAAACCTGCGCCATCAGCTTGGACTGCACCCGCATGTCGAGGGCGCAGGAGAAGTGCAGGGCTTTCAGGTCTTCCGACCAGGCGAAGAACATGCCGTAGTCGCACCAGGAGCCCGGGGCTTCCACCGCGAGCTCGGTTTCGCAACGGCGATCGTGCACCCATTCCTTGCCGGCACTGAATTCTTCGATGAAATCGATGGGGTTGCTGACGCTAGCGGACTGACGGCGAAGCGTGTATTGAGACTTCAAAAGACCCTCCCCTCTACCAAAACGCGGGTCTGGACCCCGACCCATCCCCTGGGCCGATCCCTTGAATAACAAGGGTGCAGATTCAAGATATAGTAGGGACAAAGGGGTCGCAATACAAAATAGCGAGGAAATCCGCCGAGTCGCGTAATTCTTGTGGATAAGTCAAATGTGAGAGTCGGCGCCGTGCTTTACGTGCACGGAGCGGACGCGGATTTACGGCGCGCGCTTGCGCTCGAGTTCCGCGACGCGCGCGGCGAGACGTTCCTGCTCCGCGCGCGCCTCCGCGGCCATCGCGCGCACCACATCGAACTCTTCACGGCGCACATCTCCGCCGTCGGCCATCACACGTTCGAGCCGGTCGCGAATCATCGCTTCGATCTCCTGCTTCAGACCCGACAGCGCGCTCAAAGCGCCGCCCGACAGACGCGCGAGATCATCGAAAATACGATTTTGCGATTGCATCCGAGGCTCTCCATGGACTTGCTTCACGATAATATCTGCTCGGGTCCGACCCGAAGCAACCCTATATAGTGTGATCATGTATATCGTCACCGGCGGCGCCGGCTTCATCGGTTCGAATCTCGTCGCGGTTCTCGAGGAACGCGGCCTCGGTCCCGTCACCGTGCTCGACCGCTGCGAGAACGACCACAAGACGCGCAACCTCGCCAAACGCAAAGCGCAGCGCGTTCCGCCGGAGTTCCTGACGAATCACCTGGCGGAGCTCAAAGGCGAGATCAAAGGCGTGTTTCATCTCGGCGCGCTGACATCGACGACCGAACGCGATGTCGCGAAGCTGACGGAAGTGAACGTGCATCTCAGCCAGGATCTATGGAAATGGTGCGCCAAACATGGCGTTCCCTTCATCTATGCGTCCTCGGCTGCCACCTACGGCGACGGCAAGGCCGGTTTCAAGGATGACGACAGCCTCTCAGGCCTCGCGCATCTGCATCCGCTCAATCCGTACGGCGACAGCAAACATACCTTCGATCTGTGGGTCGCCGAACAGGCGGCCAAGAACGAGCCCGCGCCGCCGCGCTGGGCGGGCGTGAAGTTCTTCAACGTCTATGGGCCGAATGAATTCCACAAAGGATCGCAGGCCAGTCTTGTGCCGCAGGTTCATGCCAAGGCGGCGAAGGGCGAAGCCTATCCCCTGTTCCGCTCGCACAATCCGGCCTATGCCGACGGCGGCCAGATGCGCGATTTCATTTTTGTGCAAGACTGCTGCGACGTGATGCTGTGGCTGTACGAACTCGGCCCCGCGAACGGGATTTTCAATCTCGGCACCGGCAAGGCGCGGTCCTTCATCGACCTCGCCGGCGCCGTTTACCGGGCCCTGGGGCGCGAACCCGTGATCGCCTGGCGCGACACACCCGCAGACATCCGCGATCAATACCAGTATTTTACCGAGGCGCGCATGGACCGCCTGCGCGGCCTGGGTTACACGGCGCCATTCACGTCCCTTGAAGACGGCGTTGCGAAAACCGTGAAGATCTTGTCGCAAGACGATCCGTATCGTTGAGAAAAAGAGAAACAAAAATCGACCCCTCCCTGACCCTCCCCTTTCAGGGGAGGGAAAAGTAAGAGCCGGCTTTCTGTTTTATTCCTCCCCCTGCAAGGGGGAGGTCAGGAGGGGGTCGTTGTACGCGTGAAGTGAAAAAATGTTCGCCATTGCCTTTCCCGCCATCGACCCGATTTTGTTCCAGATCGGACCCATCGCCATCCGCTGGTATGCGCTGGCGTATATCGCCGGTCTGTTCGCGGGCGTCTGGTACATCCGCTGGCAGGTGAAATTCCCGCCGGCCCTGATGACGAAGGACCAAGTGGACGACCTCTTCATGTGGATCCTCGGCGGCGTGATCTTAGGCGGACGCTTGGGTTACGTGCTGTTCTATAAGCCGGGCGAGTATCTCAGCGATCCCATCTCGATCTTCAAAACCTGGCAGGGCGGCATGTCGTTCCACGGCGGCCTCGTCGGCGTCATCATCGCAATCCTGCTGTTCGCGCGGCACGCCAAGGTGAGCAAGTGGTACGTGGGCGATCACATCGCCTGCGCGGTCCCCATCGGTCTGGGTTTGGGGCGCTTGGCCAACTTCATCAACGGCGAACTCTGGGGCCGCCCCGCGCCGGATGTGCCGTGGGCGATGGTCTTCCCGGGCGCGGGCGATGTGCCGCGCCATCCCAGCCAGCTTTATCAGGCCTTCCTGGAAGGCCTCGTATTGTTCGCGATCGTCAATCTCCTGTGGCGCAATGAAGAGATCCGCCGCCGTCCGGGTATCATCTGCGGCGTCTTCCTGATCGGCTACGGGGTCTTCCGCATCATCGGTGAAACCTTCCGCGAGCCGGACAATTTTATCGGCTTCCTCGCCGGCGGCACCACCATGGGCCAATGGCTGTGCATCCCCATGATCCTGTTCGGCGCTTACAGCATCTGGCGCGCGCGCCGCGCCGGGCCCGTCGCCTCCGCAAAATGAGTCTCGCTGAGACCCTGATCGAGCGCATCCGGCGCGAAGGGCCGATCTCCGTCGCCGACTATATCGAGGCCTGCGCGAACGCTTACTACGCCACCGGCGACGTGTTCGGCGCGGGCGGCGACTTCATCACAGCGCCCGAAATCAGCCAGGCGTTCGGCGAAATCGTCGGCTTGTGGTGCGCGGTCACCTGGCAGGCGCTCGGCGCGCCGAAGACGTTCCGTCTCATTGAATGCGGCCCCGGCCGCGGCACACTCATGGCCGATGCCGTGCGCGCCGCCGCGCGCGTGCCGGGCTTCGCGGACGCCGCGCGCATCCATCTCGTCGAACGCAGCCCCAAACTGCGCGAGAAGCAGCGCGCGGCGCTGAAAGGCGCGCTCGTCACCTGGCACGACGATATTGAGGAGATCCCGGCAGGCCTCGCGATCATCGTCGCCAACGAATTCCTGGACGCGCTGCCGGTCCGCCAGTGGGAAAAGACCGAGCGCGGCTGGATCGAACGCGCGGTCGATGCCGCGGCGGACGGTACATTGCATTTCACACTGGGCAAATCGCGCGATCTCGACATCCCGCTGACCATGTCCGCCGACGCCGCACCCGGCGCGATTTTCGAGACCTCGCCCGCGTCTCTCGATTGGACGCGCCGCCTCGCCGCGCGGCTCACGGAACACGGCGGCGCGGCCCTCGTGATCGACTACGGCCATACCAAGACCGCCGTCGGCGATACGCTGCAGGCGGTGAAGGCGCACCGTTATCACGGCCCGCTCGCCGATCCCGGTGAAGCGGACCTCACCGCCCACGTCGATTTTGAAGCCGTGGCCACCGCGGCGCGCGAAATGGGCGCGAAGGTCTTCGGCCCCACGCCGCAAGGCGCATGGCTCACCCGCCTCGGCATCACCGTGCGCGGCGCACAGCTCGCCGCCGGGAAGGACGAGGCCCAGGCGAAGGAGATTCGCGGCGCCGTTCAGCGCCTGATCGCGCCGGAGGGCATGGGGCTTCTGTTCAAGGTCCTCGCCTTCACAAATCCCGCTCTGGAAGCCTGCGAGGGTTTCGGCGAGGATGCCTCATCATGACCAAGATCGATCCCGCCTTCGCGATTCAGACCTCCGCGCTCACGCTGCCCGGGGTCACGCACGGTTTTTTCACCCGCAAGGGCGGCGTCTCGACCGGGCTCTACGACTCCAACAACGTCGCCTTCAGCGCGGCCGATGATGCGGCTCATGTCACCGAGAACCGCGCGCGCGCGGCGCAGCGCCTTGGGCTGACAGGCCTTGTCACCCTCGATCAGAAGCACACGCCGGAAGTGATCGAAGTCGATGAACCGTGGACGCGCGACGCCACACCCATCGCCGACGCCCTCGTGACAAAGCGCCGCGGCCTCGCGCTTGGCATCCTGACCGCCGATTGCGCGCCGGTGCTGTTCGCCGACGCCGAAGTCGGCGTGATCGGGGCGGCGCACGCCGGTTGGCGCGGCGCCTTCGACGGCGTGATCGGCAACACGGTCGAGGCCATGGAAGAACTCGGCGCCCATGCGGCGCGTATCGTGGCCGTGGTCGGCCCCTGTATCGCGCAGGCCTCCTATGAAGTCGGCGCCGAGTTCGTCGAACGCTTCGTGGAGATGGACCCCGAGCTGCGGCGCTTCTTCGGGTCCTCGCCCAAGGCCGCACACGCCCATTTCAATCTTCCCGCGTTTGTCGCGCATCTCGCGACCGTGGCGGGTGTCGGCGCGGTGCACATCGAGGGTAGCGACACCTGCACGCTTGAGGACCGCTTCTTCAGCTACCGGCGCACGACCTTGCGCAAGGAAGCCGACTACGGCCGGCAACTGTCGGCGATCGGGTTGGTGTTGTGAGCCCTCGTGCGCGCACCAAACTCAAGCCGTCACCCTGGGCGAAGGCCCAGGGTCCAGGGTTTTGGCGCAAAGCACTTCGCAGCATCTGCCGCCTTCCCGGCATCGTTCGCGCTTCGAAACCCTGGACCCTGGGGACGAGCCCCAGGATGACGGCTCGGTGTGCGGCGCTGATTGCGCTCTTTCTCCTAAGCGCCTGCGGTGAAGTGGGGCGGCCGTTCCTGGGCGCGCCGCAGGCCACCGCCAACAATCCCCTGATCGACATCCCCACGGCCGTCGGCATCGCGGTCGTGCCGGTGCGCGGACTGCCCGACACCCTGAACATGGCGGTCTCGCGCGCGACCGCGGACCGCCTTCAGGCCCTGGAAATCCCGGCCGAAGCCGTGCCGGCCAACGCCGGTCTCGGCTTTACCCTGGAAGGCACCGCCGAAACCGCCGCGCCCTCGACCGCGGGCCATACCGTCAGCATCTTCTGGGTGCTGAAATCGCGCCGGGGCGCGGTCACCGGCACGCACCGCCAGAATGTGCTGATCCCCGACGACGCCTGGCAGAAGGGCGATGGTCCCACCACCACCCTGATCGGCGGCGAGGCCGCCACGGCCATCGCCGCGCTTCTGGGGGCGGACACGCCCGTGGCCGCCTCCGCCGGCGCGAAGCCCGCTGTCCAATTGCCGACCGTGTCCGTGAAGGCGGTCGAAGGCGCGCCCGGCGACGGCCGCGAATCCTTGCGCCTCGCGGTGATCCAGATCCTCAACGAACAGGGTGTGCGGCGCGACGACGTGATGCCGGACATCACACTCACCTGCGCCATGAACAGCAAGCCGGCCGCCGACGGGCTTCAGCAGGTCGAGATCGTCTGGCAGGCCAAGACCAAGGACGGGGCCGACCTCGGCACCATGCGTCTCGACAATACGATCCCCAACGGCGCTCTCGACGGACCGTGGGGCCCGACCGCCTTCGCCATCGCCGACGCCGCCCGCGCCGACCTGATGCGGCTCATTACTTCCCTACCTGCCGGAAAGTAGCGGGCGGCAAATAATCCACAGAGTCCACAGGCTCTTAGCCTCGTCACATGGACCCGCGAAGTCGCGGTTTACAGTCCCATGACAGGTTGATACTTTCCGCGCGCCTGTGGGGGGACGCAGGTTCTGGCTTGGGCGCCACGGGGCAAAGCAGCACATGAAAATTCTGGCGGGAAACAGCAACAAACCGGTGGCCGAGGCCATCGCATCTTGTTTGAAGCTGCAATTGACGAACGCCAGCGTGAAGCGCTTCTCCGATATGGAGATCTTCGTGGAGATCCACGAAAACGTCCGCGGCGAGGACGTGTTCGTGATCCAGTCGACGTCCTACCCCGCCAACGACAACCTCATGGAACTCCTGATCACGCTGGACGCCCTGCGCCGCGCTTCCGCGCGGAGAGTCACGGCCGTGATCCCGTATTTCGGCTATGCCCGCCAGGACCGTAAGACCGGCGGGCGCACGCCCATCACCGCCAAGCTGGTGGCGAACCTTCTGACCCAGGCCGGCGCGGCCCGCGTGCTGTCGCTCGACCTGCACTCCGGTCAGATCCAGGGCTTCTTCGATATCCCGGTGGACAACCTGTTCTCGGCGCCCGTGTTCACGAACGACATCGTGGAACACTACAAGGGCCAGGATCTCGTCATCGTGTCGCCGGACGTCGGCGGCGTCGTGCGCGCGCGCGCCATCGCCAAGCGCATCCATGCCGACCTCGCCATCATCGACAAGCGTCGCGAACGCGCGGGCGTGTCGGAAGTGATGAACATCATCGGCGACATCAAGGGCCGCGGCTGCATCCTGGTCGACGATATCGTCGACTCTGCCGGCACGCTGTGTAATGCCGCCAAGGCGCTGATGGACGCCGGCGCGAAGTCGGTCTCCGCCTATGTGACCCACGGCGTGCTCTCGGGCGGCGCCGTCGGCCGCGTCACCGCCTCGCCGCTCAAGGAACTGGTGATCACCGACAGTATCCAGGCCACCGAAGCGGTCCGCCTGGCCGATAACATCCGCCAGTTGTCCATCGCCCCCCTGCTCGGCGAAGCCATCAAGCGCATCAGCCAGGAAGCCTCGGTTTCCAGCCTGTTCGAATAGGTTTCGAGGCGGCGGCGAGGGTCTACTTTTAAATAACCCTAATTTTAAGTCGACAGTCCCCGCGTTTCGGGTTTCACTTGGCTACCGTTTCATTGCGACCGCGGGGCCATATGCGAGCCGGTTTTGTAGGACTTGTCGTTACCGCGATCTTCGCGTTCACGGCCGTTGCCCAGGACGCCGCCCCCGACTTCTCCGCGCGTCAACGCCAGAGCGATCTTTCCGCGCTTCGCAATTTCGTCTATCCGCCGGGCTTCTCCGACGAGCAGATCATCTCGCTCGAGAACGGCGTGGTACCGCCGCAGATCGCCGTCCCCGAGTACCTGCGCCTGCACTGCGGCGAGATGAGCCAGAGCGTGCTCAACCCCTGCCTGCTGCGCCACGGCAAGGGCGTTGAAGCGGTCTACACCGTGGTGAGCCTGGGCGGCACCAAGAGCTTCGCGACCCTCGATGAGGCGACCGGCTACTTTCGCGCCGAGATGAACAACAACGTGATGGCTTTCGAGACCGAGGTCTCGGCGATGAATAGCTTCATCGACGAACTCTGCGACAAGATCGCCGCCGGCCAGGACCCGCGTGAAGTCGTCGCCGCCCGCGGCGGCCGTCCGCGCCTGCCGCACGCCATCGCTCCGCCCAACGCCGAGGCGAAGTATCAGTTCTCGAACTTCTTCCAATGGGAAAAATGCGTGGACTGCGTCGGCATCGTCGCCGTGAACCAGGCGCGCCCCGACACGACTCCGCGCTGCGCCGCGATCCGCAAACAAGGCGCTCCGCGCATCAACTACTTCGTGGTGGATAAGGGCACCTCGCGCGGACACCGCACGCTCGACGATGGGATGAGCGCCTTCGAGCAACTGGCGCGGCAGCCAAACCTCTGATTATTTTGCGCGTGAGCTCGACACCCTCACCCCGGCCCTCTCCCGCAAGCGGGAGAGAAGGGCTTTAACCCGCGATCAAACCGGAAGCTTTTCCCAGTCGGCGATCCGGAATCCGTGAGCGGTCGCCATGCGGCGGAAACGTCCGTTCGGATTCACCGCGATGCCTTCGTCCGCCCACCGCAGTAAATCGACGTCGGAATGGTGATCGCTGTAAGCGATCACGCGCGGGCGCGGGATCATGGCCGCGACATAGTCCTGCACGGCGTCGAACTTCACCTGGCCGTAACAGTTGTCGCTGCCGAGAGCGGCGCGCAGGCGCCCGCGGTCGTCCCACGCCGATTTGGTGGCGATGACGTGATCGAAACCCAGCGCATCGGCGAAGACCTGGGCATAGAAATCGAAGCTGGCGGTGGCGAGCACCATATGGTGGCCGGCTTCGCGGTGTTTTTTGATGGCCGCGAGCGCGCCGGGGCGCACATGGGTCGCCAGGCACGTCTCGACATAACTATCCGCCCAGGCGGCGATCTGAGCGCGGCTGGCGCCGACAATGTTGACCTCGATCATGCGCGCCTTCACGTCGTCGCGCGAAATCATGCCGAAGGCGTAGATCGCCGTCAGCCAGATGGCGATGGGAAGGCGCTCCAGAGTGCGCTGGTGCGCCGGCACGCAGTGCATCAGGAACGGCGTATAGGTGCCGCGGCGCGTGATCGTGCGGTCGAGGTCGAACACCGCGACGATCGGGGCGACTTCCTGCGCCTGAGGACGGCCAATGGACGACGTCAGCATGTCTCAATTCACCTTTGGTTGGCCGCGAAGTAGAACAAGTCGTCTCGGCGGTCCAGCCTTTACGTGAATCCCTATATACACGCGAAACGGGAGATTGTGGCCCGCGAAAAACCGGCCCGAGCCTCGCATTTAGCCCCAAAAACAGGCGAAAAGCCGGCTCCGGGCCGCTTGCCTTGGGGGTGTGAAGCGTGTACATGACCCCCGCTCGATTTCCGGGCACACGGCAGCGGCACCCCTGGAGGCCGCGCCGGACGTGACGGGCCCCTCAAAACGGCCGGTTATGTCATTGAAATATATAGGAGAACGACCGATGCCTAAGACCAGCAGCTTGCAGGTTCAAGGGCGCGATCGGGCAGGTAAGGGGGCAGCTCGTGCCACACGCCGGAACGGTCTCGTTCCGGCCGTGATTTACGGCGGCAGCCAAGAAGCCACGCTCATCGCTCTCGAACCGAAGACCCTCGTCGCGCTGATGCACGACCCGGCCTTCAAGACGAACATTTTTGAAGTCGAAATCGGCGGCAAGAAGCAGCGCACCATGGCCATGGATGTGCAGCTCGACCCCGTGTCCGACCGTCCGATCCACGCCGACTTCCGCCGCATCGAAAAGGACACGCTGGTTCGCGTGCCGGTTCCGGTGCGCTTCCACAACGAAGGCGCCTCGCCCGGCATCAAGGTCGGCGGCGTGCTCAACATCGTGCGCCACGACGTCGAAGTGCGCGGCAAGCCGGACGATCTTCCGGACCACATCGACATCGACCTCACCGGCCTCGAAATCGGTGACTCGGTGCACATCAACGCCGTCACCCTTCCGAACGGCGTGAAGCCGACCATCGCGCGCAACTTCACGATCTGCACCATCGCTCCGCCGACGGTCATGGCCGTGGAAGAAGAAAAGCCCGCCGCAGCCGCCGCCGCGGATGGCGCCGCCGCTCCGGCCGCCGGTGCCGCTGCTCCGGCCGCCGCCGCTGCCGCCGGTGCGAAGCCGGCCGCCGGCGCCGCTGCTCCGGCCGCTGGCGCGAAGCCGGCCGCGAAGAAGTAAGACCGCGTGGTGTCTCGCGCCACTTCACGGCGCGAGACACCCGTGTCTTCGGGGACACTTCATTAAGGGACGCGGGCCATGCGCCTCTTGGTGGGCCTCGGCAATCCGGGCGAACGTTACGCCCACAACAGGCACAACATCGGTTTCATGGCGATCGAGAAGATCGCCGAACGCCATCGCTTTGCGCCATGGCGCGCGCGTTTCCAGGGTCACATCGCCGAAGGCGTCATCGACGGCGAAAAGGTCATGGCGCTGAAGCCGCAGACCTACATGAACCTTTCCGGCCAATCGGTGGGCGAAGCCGCGCGCTTCTTCAAGGTGCAGCCGCCTGAGATCATCGTGATGTACGACGAGATCGAGCTGGCCGCCGGCAAGGTCAAAGTCAAACAAGGCGGCGGTTCCGCCGGCCACAACGGCATCAAGAGCATCGACGCGCATGTGGGCCCGGACTACTGGCGCCTGCGCCTCGGTGTGGGCCGTCCCGCGACCAAGGAAGAAGTGCACGGCCATGTGCTCAGCGACTTCGCCAAGGCCGATAAGGACTGGCTCGATAAGCTCCTGGAGGCCGTCTCGGACTCCATCCCGCTGCTTATCGCGGGCGGCGACAGCAAGTTCATGACCAAGGTGGCATTGCTCACCAAACCTCCCGCGCCGAAGAAAGAAAAAGCGCCGGACGGCACAGACAGTTCAAAGGACGCATAATGGGTTTCAATTGCGGTATCGTCGGCCTTCCCAATGTCGGCAAGTCGACCCTGTTCAACGCGCTCACCGCAACGGCCGCGGCACAGGCGGCGAACTTCCCGTTCTGCACCATCGAGCCGAACGTCGGCCGCGTCGCCGTGCCGGACGAGCGCATGGACATCCTGGCCAAGATCGCCAAGTCGGTGAAAGTCGTGCCGACGCAGCTCGAGTTCGTCGACATCGCCGGTCTGGTGCGCGGCGCCAGCAAGGGTGAAGGCCTCGGCAACCAGTTCCTCGGCAACATCCGCCAGGTGGACGCCATCGTCCATGTGCTGCGCTGCTTCGAGGACGGCAACGTCACCCACGTCGAAAACTCCATCGACCCGATCCGCGACGCCGAAACGGTCGAGACCGAACTCATGCTGTCCGACCTCGACAGCCTGGAGCGCCGCGCCGATCAGAACGCGAAAAAAGCCAAAAGCGGCGACAAGGAAGCCAAGGAACTCATCGCGGTGATGGAGCCGGTGCTGAACGCCCTTCGCGCCGGCAAGCCCGCGCGCACGGCGCGGCCGGCCGATCCGGCCGCGCGCAAGATTTTCGACGGCCTGCAGTTGCTGACGGGAAAGCCCGTGCTTTACGTCTGCAACGTGGACGAAAGCGCGGCGGCCACCGGCAATGCGCTGTCGGAGAAGGTCATCGCCAAGGCCAAGGCCGAAGGCGCGGCTTATGTGATCATTTCCGCCGCCATCGAAGCGGAAGTGGCGCAGCTGTCCGATCCGGCCGAGCAGAAGGAATTCCTGTCCAGCCTCGGCCTCAAGGAAACCGGCCTCGCGCAGGTGATCCGCGCCGGCTACGCGCTGCTCGAATTGCTGACGTTCTTCACCGTGGGCCCGAAGGAAACCCACGCGTGGACCATCCGCCGCGGCTCAAAGGGTCCGCAGGCGGCCGGCGCGATCCACACTGACTTCGAGAAAGGGTTCATCCGCGCCGAAACCATCGCCTACGCCGATTTCGTGGCGCTGAAGGGCGAACAAGGCGCCAAGGATGCCGGCAAGATGCGTCAGGAAGGCAAGGAATACGAAGTGCAGGATGGCGACATCATGCACTTCCTGTTCAACGTCTGACGAAGGCCGACGCGGGCGCCCCGCGTTAGTTCACCCGCCTTAGTTCACCCGCCTTAGTTCAATTGCGGCGTATGGCGATCGGAGCTCTGTTTGCGCTTGCGCAGTTCACGATAAGCGGCCCACACGATCACCGCCAGCGCGGTGACGAGAGCGGTATCGATCAGCGCCGAATATTCTGCGTACATGATGCATCTCCTCAATTCTCCAGTGGCCGCGTTCAGGCGTGTGGCGCCGGAGTGCCATAGTTACGCTTAACTGTGGCGGGCGGTTGCAATGCCGTGCTTTCCGCAACGTCTTGATCCACCGCGTTAACTTTTGCGGCGCGGCGCACGCCGTGATGGCGGAAAACAACCGCCGGGCAGCGGCCCTTCACCATCACACGGAAGCGTAAGCCTTTTTGGCTTCGAGATGCCGCAATCCCGCCCCGGTGTTGTCGAATCCCCCCGGTGTTGTCGAATCCGAAGAGCCGCGCGACATCATCGTGCATATCGATTGATCGAAAACAGAAATAAGAAAAGACGGCCCCCAACCTCAAAACCCCGCTTCGGCGGGGATTTTCTTTGCCCAAAGATAAGGCCGGCATCAATAAAGATGCGCGCCTTCGCCGGCGGCGTGTCTCTAGGGGGGGGCGGCTTAGATGAAATTGGTGAAGAGGGCGATCAGGACAATGACGCCGACCGGAACACCAAGAAGCCAAAGAATTAAAGCTCTGCCCATGATTTTTACTCCTGCTCTTAAACCGCGGCTCGTGGGAGCCGAAGTGAGAACGCCGCCACTATGGCGGCCCCGTGGCAGGCCCGTGGCCGAACCAGACCTTGTGGGGTTTCCTGCCCAGCGTGTAGCCTTGGCCAAACGCATTTCTGGGGAGATTTCAATGAAGCGTAGGTTTCTGGCTGGGCTCGCGGTTGTGGCTTTTTGCACGGCCGCCGCGCCGGTGATGGCGCAGGAGAAAGGCGGCCTGGATCAGACGGGGGCCTATGAGCCCATCGTCGGCTGGTTCAAACCCGGCATCGACCGCTGGGACCGCCCGATGGCGTCCGTCACCGTCGACAAGCCGGACCGCATTTTCATGACCACCGCGCCGGTGCGCTTCACGCGCCCGAACGCGCCGATGCTCACGGCCGACGGCAAGGTGATGGAAGAAAAGTCGCAGGCCTCCACCATCCCGGCGGACAAGCAGGCGCACGACAACATCATCCTCGTCCTCAACGGCGAAGGCAAAGTCGTCGAGAACTGGAAGCAGTGGGACAAGGATATCACCTTCGCCCACAATATCGAGATCAGCCCCTACGATTCCGACCGCGCCGTGTGGGTGATGGATCTCGGCCACCAGATCCTCAAATTCAGCAACGACGGTAAAAAGTTGCTGATGCGATTGGGTGAGAAGGACAAGCCGGCGTGGGATGCGACCCACTTCAACATGCCCTCGTCCATGGCGTTCTATCCGGACGGCAGCTTCATCGTCGCCGACGGTTATGTGAACGCGCGCATCGTGAAGTTCGACAAGAACGGCAAGTACATCTCCGAGTTCGGCTCCAAGGGCTCGGGCCCCGGCCAGTTCGACCTCGTGCACTCGGTGGCCATCGACAAACAAGGCCGTATCTACACCGCCGACCGCCGCAATCACCGTATCCAGGTGTTCGATGCGAATGGAAAATTCATCGAGGAGTGGAAGAACGTCGGCAGCCCGACGCGCCTGATCATCACCGAGGACCAGTACCTGTGGATGAGCGACGCGGACTACAACCGCTTCGCCAAGTTCGACCTGAGCGGCAAGCTCATCACCTATTTCGGCGTGCTGGGCCGCAATCCGGGCGAGTTCGACAATCTTCACAATTGGGATGTGGACGCGAGCGGCAATCTGTTCGTCGCCGACGGCGGCAACAACCGCATCCAGAAGCTGGTCGCGAAAAAGGGCGCCGATCCGGTCCGCCTGATCGGCCAGCAGTTCTTCCTGCCCGCGCTGAAGAAATAAGGGGTTCCCATGAAACGGAAATTCCTCACCGGCCTCGCCGTTGCCGCGCTTTGCGCCACGGCCGCGTTGGCTCAGGAAAAGGGCGGCCTCGATCAGACCGGTCCCTATGACCCGGTGGTCGGCTGGTTCAAACCCGGCATCGACAAGTGGGATCAGCCCGTCGCCTCGCTGACGGTCGACAACCCCAACCGCATCTTCATCACCAATTCGGACCAGACCCGCACGCGGCCCAACGCGCCGATGCTGAGCGCCGATGGAAAGGTGATGCAGGAGCGCTCGCAAGCCTCGACCCGTCCGCGCGAACAGCAGCCCCATGAAAATATGATCATGGTGCTGAACGGCGAGGGCCGGATGATCGAGAACTGGAAACAGTGGGACAAGGAGATCACCTTCGCCCACAACATCGAGATCAGCCCCTACGATCCCGACCGCGCCGTGTGGGTCATGGATCTCGGCCACCAGATCCTCAAATTCAGCAATGACGGTAAAAAGTTGCTGATGCGCCTCGGCGAGAAGGACAAGCCGGGCTGGGATGCGACCCACTTCAACATGCCCTCCTCCATCGCCTTCTATCCGGACGGCACCTTCATCGTCGCCGACGGCTATGTGAACGGCCGCATCGCCAAATTCGACAAGAACGGGAAATACATCTCCGAGTTCGGCTCCAAGGGCTCGGGCCCCGGCCAGTTCGACCTGGTGCATTCGGTGGCCATCGACAAGCAGGGCCGCATCTACGCCTCGGACCGCCGCAACCACCGTATCCAGGTGTTCGATGCCAACGGCAAGTTCATCGAGGAGTGGAAGAACGTCGGCAGCCCGACGCGCCTCGCCATCACCGAAGATCAGTACCTGTGGATGAGCGACGCGGACTACAACCGCTTCGCCAAGTTCGACCTGAGCGGCAAACTCATCACCTATTGGGGCGTGCTCGGCGCCAATCCCGGCGAGTTCAACAACCTGCACAACTGGGATGTCGATGTGAACGGTAACCTGTTCACCGCCGACGGCGGCAACAACCGCATCCAGAAATTCGTGGCCAAGAAAAATGCCGATCCGATGCGCCTGATGGGTCAGCAGTATTTCGCGCCGCCACTCAAGAAATAAGGAGAACAGAGATGAAATTGCTCCACGCGCTTCTTTCGCTCGGCCTTCTCGCCGGCACCGCAAATGCCGCCGAAAACACCAAGGTCAGTAACGCCGCCATCGACGCGCGCGGCCTGACCCTGGGCGATTTCCCGCGCTACAAATCGGTAGCCCCGGACATCTACGCCTATGAAGGCTTCCATCCGTCGAAGGTGATGAACACGGTGAGCCTCATCATCGTGACCAAGGACGGCGTGGTGCTGGTCGACGCCATGGGCGACGAACAGCAGGGCCAGCAGCTCGTCGACAACATCAAGAAAATCACCCAGCAGCCGGTGAAGTACCTCATCGTCGGCTCCGATCACGGCGACCACATGGCCGGCAACGGCCCGCTCAAGAAGGCGTGGCCGGGCATGGTGGTGATCTCGACCCCGGCCTCGCAGAAGGCCATGGAAAAGAACGCCGCACCGCCGACCGAGCTGGTGACCGATAAACGCACCCTGAATGTCGGCGGCACGGAGATCCAGATCCTGAACCTCGGCCGCGCGCACACCGGTGGCGACCTTCTCGTCTATCTGCCGGCCACCAAGATCATGTTCATGAGCGAAGTGTACTTGCGCGGCGTGTTCCCCGCGATGCGCACCGCGTATCCGGGCGAATGGGTCGAGACCATCAAGAAGGCCCAGGCCATGAACGCGAACCTCTATATCGCGGGCCACGGCTGGCTCGATGACGCCGCGACCATGAAGGCGGACCTCGAAGCCTTCCGCAAGAACCTCGAAGTCGTGATCGCAGAGGGTAAACGTTTGCACGCCGCCAAGGCGCCCTGCCCGGAGCCGCAGACCTGCGAGGCCGCGAAGCAGGCCAAGTGGGGCGCCGCCGATAGCCTGGCGCTCCGCGATGCCCAGGCCCCGATCGCCCTGGCCAAGATCTATCAGGAAATCGACGGCAAACTGCCCAAGTAGACACCGAAGCAAAAGCCCGCCAGAAATGGCGGGCTTTTTTTTGGCGCATACTTTCAGGGACACATGCTTTCAAGGACGAGGCTTCGAGACCATGGCGATCGCAAAAACCACCTGGCGCGGCTTCTTCTGGCGATGGATCGCCGCCGTCGTGCTGGTGCTCGGCACCTTCAATCCGACCGATATGTCGTTCGTGACCTGGCTCACCCATGGTGACGCGGCGATGTCGCTGAAGGCCCTGGCGGCCATTGTCGTCGTCATCCTCTATGCGATCTTCCTGCGCGCCACCTGGTATTCGCTCGGCATCTTCGGCACCCTCGCGCTCATCGCGCTGTTCGGCGCGGCCATCTGGGTCCTTGCGGATTTCGGCCTGCTCGATCTCGCGCGCGGCAGCGCCGTGACCTGGATCGGCCTTCTCGCCATCGCCACCATCCTGGCCATTGGTTTTACCTGGTCGAAAACCCGCGCGCGTCTTACCGGGCAAGTGGACGTCGATTCCGACGAATAGCGCTTGCACTGTCGGCCCGCTTTACACCGCGCCCCGCGCGCCACCCCAAAAGCCTTGAAAACACGGAAAGGCTAACGCTGGCACAACCCTTGCACCTCCCATCGGCGAGACACCGATGTGGAGTATGCAATGTATACCGAGATCTTTTCTTCAGCGTCCCATTGGCTGTTTGCGAACGCGGCGCCGCCGCGTACCGAGATTCCGCGCGCGCCCGTTTCCCGCACCCCGGCGATGATCGCCACGATGTGGACCATCGGCGGCCCGCAAGGCATGAGCGTGGACTCGGCCAAGCAAGCGCTCGGGATCAAGCCGGGACCGGAAGATCTCGTGGTGTACACGCAATACAAGGCCTGCGGTGGGAGCTATCACGTCCCCCACCTGATCTCCTGCCAGCCGTACCGTCCCTAACAACGCGAATCAGACATGACCGTCAGGCGGATGAGCCAACCATTTTGTTGCTTATTCTCGCTTGGTCGTCTTTGGCCCGAAAGGGCCGAAGACGACAAGAAAAATGAAAGCGCTGACCGCTAGATATACGTCTTCACCAGATCGAGCGTCGTTTCGCGTTCGAGATGGTCGTAATGCTCTTCCAGCCACTTTTCGGTGGTGGAGACGCCGAGCTCGTAGAGATAGCGCAAAAAGTCCCAGTCGGCGTTGAACTTGGACGAAGCGCCGAGGTGGCTCATCTCTTCTTCGGCGACGATCATGTGGAAGTTCACTTTGTGGAACGGCGTGTCGTGTAGTTTGCCGTCCTCGATCAGCTTGGAGATGGTGGCGATCCCGCTCATCTCGCGGGCCAATGTGGCATTGAAACTGATTTCGTTGATGCGGTTCAGGATTTCGCGCGATGAGGTCGGCACGTCGGCGCGGTTCATCGGATTGATCTGAATAATCACCACGTCTTTCGAAACGCATTCATGGATCAAAGGCGCGATCGGCGGGTTGGCGAGATAGCCGCCGTCCCAGTACTGTTCACCCGGGAACTCCACCGCGCGGAACGTCAGCGGCAGGCAGGCCGAGGCCAGCAGGCATTCGACGTGCATTTCCGCCGTGGTGAAGATGCGCAGCTTGCAGGTGCGCACGTTCGTCGCCGCGACGAACAGCTTGATTTCCTTGCGCCGGCGCAAAGCGGCAAAGTCCACCTGTTCGGTCAGGATGTCCCGCAAAGGGTTGTAGTCCATCGGATTGAGCTGGTAGGGCGAGAACATGCGGGTCAGGTAGTCCGCCATCATGAAGGCGGGCGACGAATCGACGTTCCACCGGCCCTCGGCGGACGAAAACATGCGTGCGAAGTCCTGCCCGGGGACCTTCGACGTCTGATCGCTGACGGCCTTCCAGAAGGCCGCGAGCGCGTCGCAGGCCCCCTGGCGGCCGCCCTTGATGAAACCATGGGCGAAGACCGTGGCGTTGATGGCCCCGGCGCTCGTCCCCGAGAACCCGTCGATGTAGATGCGCTGGTCGCGGATCAGCCGGTCCAGGACCCCCCAGGTGAACGCGCCGTGTGCGCCGCCGCCCTGCAGGGCGAGGTTGATACGCTTGCGCTGAGATTTCTGTGCGCCCTTCAAGGGTGCCCCCACCATTTTCGAGGCCGGCAAGGTAGCACGGCCCTTCGGCTGAATTCGTTAACGCCCGCCCCTAAAACAAAACCGCCGACCTTTGCGGGTCGGCGGTTCGTTTAGGCCGGTGTATCGCCCGGTTTTAGTGCTTCCCGAGGCGCGCCCAGAGGCGGCGCTTGTAGAGGTAGGCGAGCACCGTGAACAGGAAGGCGAACAGGAGCACGCGCACGCCGGTGGCGTGACGGACTTCCAGCTTCGGTTCGGCGGTCCAGTGCAGGAACGCAACCACGTCGGTGGCGATCTGTTCGGCGCTGGCCTTCGTGCCGTCCGCATAAGTCACGCGGTCGTCCGTGATCTGCTGCGGCATGGCGATCTGATGGCCGGGGAAGAACGCGTTGTAGCTCATGCCCGGATTCAGTTCGAAGCCGTTCGGCGCTTCCTTGTAGCCGAGCATCAGGCTGTAGACGTAGTTCGGACCGTCTTCACGGGCCTTCGTCATCAGCGAGAGATCCGGCGGCAGCGCGCCGCCGTTCGAGGCGCGGGCCAGCTGGTCGTTCGCGAACGGGTGCGGGATATGATCCGAAGGACGCGCGGGGCGCTGGAACATATCGCCGTTCTCATCCGGACCGTCGGTGACCTGGTACTCGGCGGCGATGACCTTCACTTGGTCTTCGCTGTAGCCGATGTCCTCAAGGTTCCGGAACGAGATGTAGTTCAGCGAGTGACAGGAGGCGCAGACTTCCTTGTAGACCTGGAAGCCGCGCTGCAGCTGCTGCTTGTCGAACTTACCCAGCATGCCGTTGAAGTGCCACTCGCGCTCCATCGGCTTCACTTCTTCGGCCGCGAAGGCCGGAGCGGTGAGGATAAACGCCGCGGCGGCGGCCAATACGATCTTTCTCATGGCACTACTCCGCGGGAGACAGGACAGGTTGGCTGATGCTCGCCGGCAGCGGCTTCGGGGTCTCGATCCACGACAACAGCGGCAGAAGCACGATGAAGTGGAAGAAGTACCAGAAGGTGCCGATACGGCTGAGGATCAGCGGGAGGCCTTCGGCAAGCTGCGCGCCGCACCAGCCGAGCATCAGGCCGTTCGCCAGGAAGATCCAGAAGAAGATCCGGAAGATCGGGCGGAACGACGCCGAGCGGACCGGGTGACGGTCGAGCCAGGGCAGCACGAACAGGATGAGGATCGAGCCGAACATCGCGACCACGCCCAGGAGCTTGTCCGGGATCGCGCGCAGGATCGCGTAGAACGGCAGGTAGTACCATTCCGGCACGATGTGCGGCGGCGTGACCATCGGATTCGCCGGCACGTAGTTCAGCGGATCGCCCATCATGTTGGGCGCCCAGAACACGACCGCGAAGTACACCATCAGGAACACGCCGAGACCGAACACGTCCTTCGCCACGTAGTACGGGAAGAACGGGATCTTGTCGGCGGGCGCCGCGTCGATGCCGAGCGGATTGTTCGAGCCGGGCACATGCAGCGCCCAGATGTGGATGAACACCACGCCGACGATGACGAACGGCAGCAGGTAGTGCAGGGCGAAGAAGCGGTTCAGCGTCGGGTTGTCGACCGAGAAGCCGCCCCACAGCAGGGTGACGATCGCGTCGCCCACGCCCGGGATCGCCGAGAACAGGTTGGTGATGACGGTCGCGCCCCAGAAGCTCATCTGGCCCCAGGGGAGCACGTAACCCATGAAGGCGGTGGCCATCATGAGCAGATAGATCACCACGCCCATCCACCACAGCACTTCGCGCGGCGGCTTGTAGGAACCGTAATAGAGACCGCGGAAGATATGGATGTAGACGACGATGAAGAAGAACGAGGCGCCATTCGAGTGCATGTAGCGAATGAGCCAGCCATTGTTCACATCGCGCATGATGCGCTCGACGCTGTTGAAGGCCAGCGTGACGTGCGCGGTGTAGTTCATGGCGAGGAAGACGCCGGTGATGATCATCGTCACCAGCATGAAGAGAGCCAGCGAGCCGAAGTTCCACCAGTAGTTCAGGTTCTTCGGCGCGGGATACTTGGAGCCCAGGGAGTGATCGAGGAAGCTACCGATCGGGAGGCGCTGCTCATGCCATTCCCAGGCTTTCATCAGACGGCTTTTTTCCGTGCTCATTAGTAATGCTCCCCTTAACCGACGCGCACGGTCGTGTCGTTGATGTACTGGTACGGCGGCACCGCCAGATTGAGCGGCGCGGGACCTTTGCGGATGCGGCCCGACGTATCGTAGTGCGAGCCATGGCAGGGGCAGAACCAGCCGCCGTATTCGCCGCGCGGCTCGGACGGCTTCATGCCGAGCGGGATGCAGCCGAGGTGCGTGCAGACGCCGACGAGGATCAGGTACTCGGGCTTCTGGGCGCGCTTCGCATCGGTCATCGGATCGCGCAGGTCCGCGGTGTCGTCCTTCTTGGCCTGCTCGATTTCAGCGGCGGTGCGATGACGCACGAACACCGGCTTACCGCGCCAGACCACCGTGATGCCGGAGCCTTCGGCGATCCCGGCGATGGAGAATTCAGAGGTGGCAAGAGCCAGCGTATCGGCGGCTGGATTCATGCTGTGAATCAGCGGCCAGACCATCATCGCCGTACCGACGGCGCCGACAGCTATGGTCGAGTGCAACAAGAAGTCGCGCCGGGTTTCGCCCTGCGCTGCGGCAGCATGAGCATGTGCCGTATTCGCCATGATGTAATTCCTTCCTAGACCCCCAACGGCTCTTATTCCGCGCCGCAGCGACCTGTTCCCTTTCGGCTCCACGTCCCGAAAAGGGGTCGGCAGCGGGTTGAACCATTGTTTCCCCCTATGTCCGAACCGGCCCCAACCGGCGGAAGCACAAGGGTTTTCAGTGCCCGGGGTATAGAATAAAAAGCCCCCCTTGAAAAGGGCTGTGGTTCGCGGCCTGCTTTGCAGGATAAGGGATTGAATTATCCGCAAAAATCCGCCGCCATCGGCGGCCGCCGACCGCATATTTTTGTGACCCCGGAGAGCCGATGCGCCTTGCCCTCTACCAGCCCGATATCCCCCAGAATACCGGGGCGATGCTGCGTCTGGGGGCCTGTTTCCGGGTGCCGGTGGACGTCATCGAACCCTGCGGCTTTTCCTTCGATGACAAGCGTTTAAAGCGTACCGCGATGGATTACGGCGCCTCTTGCGAGCTGGTCCGGCACACCTCCTGGGACACTTATCTGGCGAACTTGCGGGCCCAGCCCGGCACGCGCCTGATTCTCCTGACCACCGCCGGGGCGGTCCCCTATGCGGACTTTGTGTTCGAAGCCGGGGACAGCCTGCTTTTGGGCCGGGAAAGCCGGGGAGTCCCTGCGGACGTGGTGGCCGCGGCGGACGCCGCCGTGCGGATTCCCATGGCCGCCGAAATGCGCTCCCTGAACGTAACAACCGCGGCGGCAATCGTGCTCACCGAAGCGCTCCGGCAGCTCGGATTTTTCACTGGAAAAACAACGCTTTAGAGTGGGTTACCGGCCGCTTACAACGGGGCGTTGTCCATGACAAGAAATTCACAGCTTCACCATGGTCCTGGAAGGAGGCGGGGCGTACTATTTCCTTACCGTCAGCGATCCGGACCTAGTTCCCCTCGAAGTCCGGATACGACAGGCAAGGACCTGGCCCCCCTCCAGAGTCCATTGAGAAGCGGCCCTGTTCCCCTGCAGGGCCGCTATCATTTTGGGACATGCGAGGCCCGCACTGCAGGGGAACAAACATTTTGATGACGGCCCCGCGTAGCGGGTCCGTGGTCCCCTGCAGGGCCGCTATCATTTTGGGACGTGCGAGGCCCGCACTGCAGGGGAACAAACATTTTGATGACGGACCCGCGTAGCGGGTCCGTGGTCCCCTGCAGGGCCGCTATCATTTTGAGTACCGAAATACCTCCAGCCGTCACCCTGGGCGTATGCCCAGGGTGACGGGCGTGGGAGCTAAAGTTTAGCGGCCTGTCGCCGCAGTTCCTGGAGGGTGTCTTCGCGGCTGGGCGCGAAATCGCGCGCGATCCACCACGCTTCGACGGCGCCGAGAATCTGGCCGACGCGGGGGCTTTGCGGGATGCCGAGAGCGAGCACGTCCGCGCCTGAGACCGGCAAGGACCGCGGCCGCCACGCCGCGACATGGCCAAGCTGATCCATCCAACCGTCGTCGGCGCCGCCGCGCGTGCGGGCCAGCGCCCAGGCAAGCAGCACGCGGTCATAGATCATGTCGGAGCCGTGACGATAAAGCGCCGCGCGCACCTGCGCGGCCGGCGTCGCCGCGTCGAGCCGTGGCTCCGCGGCTGTGAGGCGCACGAGACGCAAGCGATCCGCCGCCGAGAACTTCAAACGCTGCGCCAAAGCCTCGGCGTCGCTTTCCGTGACGCAGGCCGCGAGACGCCGGCGCCAGTCCGTCGACGCGGCGACCGCGCTTTCAACCCGCGCGAGCGCGGCAAGGCGCGACAGATCGGTGATTTCCGGCAATATCGCCGTCAGCACGCCGCACCCCTGCATCAACGTCAGGACTTGCGCGGGCGCGGGCGCGGCCAAGGTCTTGATGATCTCGGACTGAACGCGTTCGACCGAAAGGCGCGTGAGACCGTGCGCATGCGTACGGCACGCGGCGAGAGTCGCGCTGTCGAGACTCGTGCGTCCATACCAGGCGTAAAAGCGAAACAGCCTGAGGATACGCAAGTAGTCTTCCTGAATGCGGTCGCCGGGATCGCCGACGAATTTCACGCGGCCTGCTTCGGCGTCACCCAGCCCGCCGAAATAATCGAACAGCTCGCCGTCGCCGCGCATCGACATGGCATTGAAGGTGAAATCGCGCCGCCGCGCGTCTTCTTTCCAGTCCCTCGTGAATTCCACCGCCGCATGGCGCCCATCGCAGGCGGTATCGCGGCGCAGGCTCGTGATCTCGAAGGAGCGGTCGCCGATCAGCGCCGTGACGGTGCCGTGATCGAGACCGGTCGGAATGACGCGCACGCCCGCGTTTGCCAGGCGCTGCATGACCGCGTCGGGTGTTTCCGGCGTCGCGGCGTCGATCTCGCCGACGGGAAAACCCATCACATGGTTGCGCACGCAGCCGCCGACCACGCGCGCGTCCACCGCCGGCGCGCCGAGCGCCTCGAACAGGCGCACGGCCTCGCGGCTCGTGAGCCAGCCTGGGGTCAAGGGGCTTTCCTGGGCTCGATATGGCCCGGGACAATCTCGCCGTTCACCACGCGCGGCGGCACATACTCGCCTTCATCGGGTGAATTGCTGTCGAGGAACGCGGTGAAGCCCAGCACGATCAGCGCGAACACCGCGCCGATGAACAACATCAGCGGCCACGGGCCTTTCTCGAAGGCCGGCGCTTCACCGCCGTGCGCGGCCACATAGCGCGTGCGCCACCAGACCCAGAAGGAATAGGTCACGATCGGCAGCAGGAACGGAACGACATATGTGAAGAGGGCTCGGATCACGGTTTAGCCTTGTCTGTATTGTCATTGCCCGGCTGAACCGGGCGACGACAGGGATTATTCAATCACCACCCACCAGCACATCATACAGGTTCAACAGCATACCCGCGGTCGCGCCCCAGATATAGCGATCACCGTAAGGCATGGCGTAGTAGGCGCGCGTGACGCCGTCGGCGACGCGGCTGTGGCGCTGGTGATTGACCGGATCGAGGAAGAACGACAGCGGCACCTCGAAAATCTCGGCCACTTCGACAGGGTCGGCCTTCACCCGGAGCGGTGGGCGCACCGCGCCGACGATGGGGATGACCTCGTATCCCGTCACCGTGACATAGGGGTCGAGACGTCCGAGCACCTCCACCTCACCGCTGGCGAGGCCGACCTCCTCCCGGCTCTCCCGCAAAGCCGCCGCGACGGCATCGGCGTCATCGGGCTCGACCCGCCCGCCGGGGAAGGAGATCTGCCCGCCGTGCGCTTTGAGGCCCGCGGTGCGCTGGGTGAAGAGGATCGTGAACCCCCCGCTGTGTTCGATCAGCGGCACCAGCACGGCGGCGGGAATGCGCGTCTCCACCGGCGTGCGGATCGTGGTGGGCATGCCGGCGGACGCGTATTTCTCCGGGGCGAGCGGGATCGGGGCTTGCGCCGCCAGCCGCTCCGCCGTCGCCTGATCCCCGTGCGCGCGGCGCACCGGGCGGCCCGCGGCGAGGCGCGCGCGAATCTGCGCGCGTGTCAGGGCCGGATCGGTGCTCATGTCAGGGAACCCAGAGCGAAGAACCGGCCGGAGCTCCAGACACCGAAGGCGCCGTCCGCGGATGATTCGCCGCGTTCCACCAGGTGGTAAAAGACCGGGCGGGCGATGCGCGCCTCCAGGCCCTTGCGGACATGGATATAGGGTCGCGGCTCCCCGCTGGCGGCATCTTCTTCCACACGCAACGGATGGGACGCGTCCAAGGTGACGATGTCGTCGACGTTTGTGCGAAATCGTATGACTTGGCTGGCCCCAGCGCCTTCCGCTATAACTTCCACCGCGATAAATGGGGCGTCTTCGACCTCGATCCGCCCGTTCTCCACGGGCGTCGTCAGCCAAAAGGCCCCCTCCTCGTCGCGGCGCAAGACCGTTGCAAACAACTTGACCAAGGCCGCGCGGCCAATCGGCGAGCCGCGGTAGTGCCAGGTGCCGTTACGGTCGATGCGCATGTTAAAATCGCCGCACAGATCCGGAAATTTTGCGGCTGCAGGCCCCTGAACGCCGGAAGGCCCTTTCGGGGCCTCGCCGGGGTCGGGTTCGATTGCTGTTTTGTTAGGTTCCGAGGGTTCCATAACGCCCCGCAGACGTTAGTCTAGTCTGATCTCATATGGTGGAGTTCGCGCGTGGCTTCAACGATAACACAGACCGAGAATCATAAGGCGGAAAAGGCGGCCGAAAACGCCGTCGCCAACATGGAGCGCGTCGCCGACCTCGTCCAGAAGGCGCGCACCGCCATCGATCATGTGATCTACGGTCAGGAATCGGTGGTCGAGGAAAGCCTCATCACCCTGCTCGCCGGCGGCCATGTGCTGCTCATCGGCGTGCCCGGCCTCGCGAAGACCAAGCTCGTGCACACCCTTGGCGTGGTGCTCGGTCTCGACGACAAGCGCGTCCAGTTCACGCCCGACCTGATGCCCGCCGACATCCTCGGCACCGAAGTGCTCGAGGAAGACGCTGGCGGCAAACGCTTCTTCCGCTTCATCCAGGGCCCGGTGTTCTGCCAGCTCCTGATGGCCGACGAAATCAACCGCGCCAGCCCGCGCACGCAGTCGGCGCTTCTGCAGGCGATGCAGGAAGGCCGCGTATCCATCGCCGGCCAGTATCACGCCCTGCCGCAGCCGTTCCATGTGCTCGCCACGCAGAACCCGATCGAACAGGAAGGCACCTATCCGCTGCCCGAAGCGCAGCTCGACCGCTTCCTGATGCAGGTCGACATCTCCTATCCGTCCTTCGAAGCCGAACGCGAAATCATCCTGCGCACCACCGGCGTCGACAGCCCGGAGCCGAGGCGCGTGCTCAACGCCGAAGACCTCGCCAACGCGCAGAAGCTGGTGCGCCAGGTGCCCGTCGGCGAAAGCGTCGTGAACGCGATCCTGAAGCTGGTCCGCGCCGGCCGCCCGGAAACGAGCGACATCAAGGACGTCAAAGAGCAGGTGGCCTGGGGTCCCGGCCCGCGCGCCTCGCAGGCGCTGATGCAGGCCGTGCGCGCCCGCGCGCTGCTGCAAGGAAGATTGTCCCCGTCCGTGGACGACGTGCTCGCCCTCGCGCGGCCCGTGCTCCAGCACCGCATGGCGCTGAACTTCGGCGCGCGCGCCGACGGTCACACGCTGCCCGCGCTGATCGAGACTCTCTGCGGGCGCATCGACGCCGCGTAAGGTTGGTATTTTTGTCATGTCCGGGCTCGACCCGGGCAGCCAGGGTTATGAAGTGCGGTCCATGCCCAAACATCGTGTTCTCTGCATGATCCGAACCTGGCAACCCTGGATCCTCGGATCGCGCGAAGGCGCGCGGACAAAAATCCGCGGACCTTCGTCCGCGGGCCCGAGGATGACTGTAGAGTAGGATGCTCCATGGCGGCTGCTCCCAAGCACGAGGACCAACATCGCCTTCTTTTGGAGGCGAATGCGGTTGCGGCCGGCATGCCGCCGCTGCTGGTCGCCGCGCGCCGTATCGCGGCCTCGGTGACTCTCGGCAGCCACGGCCGGCGGCGCGCCGGTGTCGGCGACAGCTTCTGGCAGTTCCGCTCTTATTCCAAGGACGACACGCCGCAGGCGATCGATTGGCGCCAGTCGGCGAAGTTCGATCAGGTCTATGTGCGCGAGCGTGAATGGGTCGCGGCGCAAACCGCGGGCCTGTGGTGCGACACGTCGGCCTCCATGCGCTACCGCTCCTCGCCCAAGCTGCCGACCAAGGCCGAACGCGCCGCGGTGATGATGCTCGCGCTCGCCGAACTTCTGGTCGACGGCGGCGAACGCATCATCGTGCTCTCGAACGAAGGCCGCCCGCAGCGCAGCGCCACCGCAGGCGGCCTCGCCATCGCCCACCTTGCCGACGCCATGACCGCCGACCTCTCGGGTAAAAAGACGGCGAACAACGCGCCCGAGATGCCGTCCTTCGCCGGATCGCTGCCGCGCCACTCGACCGCCGTATTGTTCAGCGACTTTCTGGCGCCGATCGATGTGATCGCGGAATCCTTGCGCACGTTGATGCGCACGGGGATCAAGGGACACATGATCCAGGTGCTCGATCCCGCCGAGGAAACACTGCCCTTCTCGGGCCGCGTGCGCTTCGTGGGCCTCGAGCAGGAAGGCGCGACCGTCATCGACCGCGCCGAGGACGCGCGCGCGCAATATATGCAGAAACTTGGCGCGCACCGCAGCGCGCTGAAAGATCTCGCCGCAAGTTCCGGATGGAGTTTCGGCCTGCATCACACCGATCAATCGCCGCAGCTCGCCATGGCGGCGCTGCACAGCGCCATCACCGGCTTCAGGCGGTGATGCATGCTTAATCTCGGGTTCATCTCCTTCGCCGCGCCTTGGGTGCTGGCCGCCGCCGCCGCACTGCCGCTCGTGTGGCTGCTCCTGCGCCTGACGCCGCCGGCGGTGAAGCAGATCGACTTCCCCGCGATCCGCCTGTTGTTCGATCTCGATCCCACGCAGCGCACCACCGCGCACACGCCGCCGTGGCTGCTCATTCTGCGCATCGCCATCCTCGCGCTGGTGATCCTCGGCCTCGCCGATCCGATCCTCAATTTCCGCCGCGGCGACGCCACGCAAGGTCCGCTGATCGTCGTGTTCGACAACGGCTGGGCCTCCGCGCCGGCGTGGGACGCACGCCAGCAAGCCCTTCGGAACACCCTCGACGGCGCCGAGCGCCGCCAGCAGCCCGTCGTGCTGCTCGTCACGGCCCCCGCTTCGACCGAGGCGCCCGCGCCGAAACTCCAGCCCGCCGCCGATGCCGCGCGCGGACAACAGGTCGTGCCGCAACCCTGGTCCACCGACCGCGCCCTCGCGCTCAAGCAGCTTCAAGCGCTGAAACTTTCCGGCCCTGCCTCCAGCGTCTGGATCAGCGACGGCGTTGAAACCCCGGGCGCGCGTGAACTTGCCTCCGCGCTCGCAAGCCTGGGCCCCTTGAACGTCATCGAAAGCGAAGCGACCGACGCGCCCCTGGTGCAGTATCCGCCCGAGCGCAGCGCCGCCGGCGGCGACGCCATCGCCAGCAATGTGAATTTGAAACTCGCCCGCGCCGCCACGCGCGCCACGCCGCAATCCGGCGCCATGGTGCGCGCCCTCGACAGCGACGCGCAGGTGCTGGGCCGCACGCCCGTCACCTTCGCGCCCGGGGCCGCCGAAGCCACGGCGGTCATGGCGCTCCCGTCCGAAATCGCGAACCGTGTCGCGCGCTTTGATGTGGACGGTCTCGCCTCCGCCGCGACGACGGTCCTCGCCGACGATCAATGGCAGCGCCGTCCTGTCGGCATCGCAAGCGCTTCCATCGACGGCATCACCGCGCCGCTCTTGGAGGACGCCTACTACATCGAAGAAGCCCTCGGCCCCTTCGCCGAAGTGCGCTCCGGCTCGCTCGATGAACTCCTGCACCGTCCGCTTGCCGTGATGATCATGGCCGGCGGCGGCCGCATCCTCGACGCCGAAGTCGCGCGCCTCACCGCCTGGATCGAGAACGGCGGCATGCTCGTGCGTTTCGCCGGGCCGCGTCTGGACGGCAACGTCGACCCGCTCCTGCCGGTGAAATTGCGCGGCGGCGGGCGCACCCTCGGCGGCGCCATGTCGTGGAGCACGCCCGCGACCCTCGCGCCCTTCCCCGAGAATTCACCCTTCCGCGGCCTCACGATCCCGGAAGACGTGACCGTCGAATCCCAAGTGCTCGCCGAGCCGGCCGCCGATCTCGCCAGCAAGACCTGGGTGCGCCTGAGGGACGGGACACCCTTGGTGACCGCACAACGTCACGGCCAGGGCATGGTCGTGCTGTTCCACGTCACCGCGACGCCGGAGTGGTCGAAGCTGCCGCTCTCGGGCCTCTTCGTCGATATGCTGCGCCGTCTCGTGGACATCAGCCAGGGCGTCGCGGGGGGCCCGAACGAAGACATGAGCAACGCCGTGCTCGCGCCGTACTCGCTCATCGACGCCATGGGCCGCCTGACGACGCCGGGCCCGATGGTGCGCCCGATCCCGACGCGCGATCTTGGCGGCGCCGTGCCCGGTCCGAAGACCCCGCCGGGTCTCTATGGCCGCGCGGGCGCGACCCGCGCCCTCAACCTGTCGCCGGCGCTGAAGGATCTCGCGCCGATGGAATTCCCGGCCGCCGCCGCCCGCGCCTCCTTCTCAGGGGTTGCAAGCGAACGCGCCGTGAAGCCGTGGCTGCTCACCCTCGCGCTGATTCTTCTGCTGGCCGACCTCTTCATCAGCTTCCTTCTGCGCCGCCTGATCCCGGACCGCATCCCGTTCGCGCGTGTGGGCGCGGGGATTGCGGTGGCGATGATCGTGCTGTCGGCGGCGCTCGCCACCGCCGCCGAACCGCGCCGCGACATCGACCCGGTCGTGCGCTCCTCGATCCTGGAACCGCGCATCGCCTACGTCGCCACCGGCAGCGCGGACCTCGACCGCATCGCGCAGTCGGGCCTCGACAATCTCACCAGTCTGCTCGCGACCCGCACCGCCGTTGAACTCGCGCTGCCCCTGCGCATCGATCTCAACGCGCCGAGCCTGACCACGGACTCGCTCATACCTTTCCCGATGCTTTACTGGCGCATCTCGCCCACCACCGCCATTCCACCCGCCAAGAACATGACCGCGCTCAACGACTATCTGAAGCGCGGCGGCCTCATGGTGTTCGACGCGCCGGATCAAACAGGGGCTGTGGGAGGAGGCGAACCCGGCGCGGCGCAAGCGCGCCTCAACGCGATCCTGCGCCTGCTCGATCTCGCGCCGACCACCAACATGGCGCCCGATCACGCCCTGACCCGCAGCTTCTACCTGCTGCAGAGCCTGCCCGGCCGTTACGCCGATCCCGGCGTCCTGGTGGAACGCGGCTCCAACGGCAACGACAGCGGCTCCAGCATCATCATCGGCAGTTCCGACTGGGCCAGCGCCTGGGCGCGCGACGGCAACGGCAACCCCATGTACGCTGTCGTGCCCGGCGGCGAGCGGCAACGTGAACTCTCGCTGCGCGCCGGCGTGAACATGGTGATGTACGCCCTGACCGGCAACTACAAGACCGACCAGGTCCACTTGCCTTCGATCATGGAAAGATTGGTCAATTGACGACGGGGATCTCCTTCGCGCCCTTGGTGCCGATGTGGGCGATCATGCTGCTGGGCCTGATCGGCCTTGCGCTGGTCGTCTACGGCGTCGTGCGCCGTGCGCGCGGCGCGCTGCTGCGCGCCCTGCCCATCGCCGCGCTGCTCGTGGTCTTGGCCGAACCGAAACTCGTCAGCGAGAACCAGCAGCCCCTGAAGGACATCGCCGTCGTCGTCGTGGACGACAGCGATAGCCAGAAACTGGGGGCACGGGAAAAGCGCGCGGACGCCGCGGTCGAGAAGATCACCGCCGATCTCGCCGCCGCCGGCGATATGGAAGTGCGCACCATCCGCGCGGGCCGCACGGACACCTCGGGCGGCCAGGACGGCACGCGCCTGTTCGGCGCCCTCACGGCCGAGATGAACGATGTGCCCAAGCAGCGCCTCGCGGGCGTGATCGTGGTCACCGACGGCCAGGTGCACGACGCGCTGACCCCCGCGCAAGCCAAGCAGGCCGAAGCGCCGTACCTGAACGCGCCGCTGCATGTGCTCATCACCGGCGAGCGCAAGGAAGTCGACCGCCGCATCCGCATCGAGAACGCGCCGGACTTCGGACTTGTCGGCAAGGATTCCATGGTCCGCCTGCGGGTCGAGGACACCACCGTGCGCCGCGGCACGCGCGTGCCCGTCACCATCCGGCGCAACGGCGGCGAAGCCCAGCAGATCATGCTCCCGGCCGGCGAGTCCGAGAACGTGCCGATGGCCATCGAGAACGCCGGCGGCAATGTGTTCGAAGTGGCCGTGAACCACACGCCCGACGAACTCTCCGCCGCCAACAACCGCGCCATCGTTTCCATCAACGGCGTGCGCGACCGCCTGCGTGTGCTGCTGGTCTCCGGCCAGCCGCATGTGGGTGAGCGCTCCTGGCGCAATCTCCTGAAGTCGGACCCGAACGTCGATCTTGTCCACTTCACCATCCTGCGCCCGCTCAACAAGGACGACGGCACGCCGCTGAATGAACTCTCGCTGATCACGTTCCCGATCCGCGAGCTGTTCGAGGAGCAGATCAACGAATTCGATCTGATGATCTTCGACCGCTACAACCAGCGCGGCCTGATCCCGAACCAGTACATGGCCAACATCGCGCGCTACATCGAGAACGGCGGCGCGCTGCTGCTCACCGTCGGTCCCGAGTTCGCCGAGAACTACACCCTGTTCGGCAATCAGCTGCAGCAGCTCCTGCCCGCCGAACCCTCGGGCCGCGTCTTCGCCGGGTCCTTCCGCCCGCAGCTCAGCCCGATTGGGCGTAGACATCCGGTGACCGCCGGTCTGGGCCGCACCGAAGGCGGCACTGGTGTCAGCGAAAGCACCTGGGGCCGCTGGCTGCGTCATATCCAGGTCGTGCCCGAGAAGGGCAACGCCGTGATGACCGGCCAGGACAACGAGCCGCTCCTGATCCTCGACCGTGTCGGCAAGGGCCGCATCGCGCTCCTGCTCAGCGACACCATCTGGCTGTGGGGCAAAGGCTTCGACGGCGGCGGTCCGCAGACCGAACTCATGCGCCGCACCGCGCACTGGCTGATGAAAGAGCCGGAGCTTGAGGAAGAAGCGCTGACGGCCGCCGCGACGCCCGATGGCCTTACGGTCACGCGCCGCAGCCTGGCCGAGAACGAAATGCCGGTCACCGTCACCCGCCCGAACGGCGCGGAAGAAACCGTGGTGCCGAAGTATGTGGACGATGGAAAATTCGTCGCCCAGGCCCCCGTCTCGGAGCCGGGCGTGTACAAACTCACCGACGGCATCAACACGACATTGACCGCCGTCGGCACGCCGAACCCGCTCGAAACCTATGACGTCGTCTCGACCGAAGACAAACTGAAGCCGCTCGCGGATGCCACCGGCGGCGGCGTGTACTGGCTGGAAGACGCCACCGCGCCGACGATCCGGCGCATCGCCTCGACCCGTGTCGCGCACGGCGCGTCGTGGATGGGGCTTCTGTCCAACGAACAATATCTGGTGACGGGCCTGAACCAGACCCCGCTCGCCCCGCTCGCGCTTCTGCTGCTGGCGGTGATGGCCGGCGCGATGCTGGCCTGGTGGAGAGAGGGGCGCTAGGGCCTGTTCCGGAAAGTAGGGCCCGTTCCGGAAAAGTGACGCGCGCGAAGGCGCGCATCTTTCAAGATGCCGGCCTTCGCCGAAGTGGTTTTCCGATCGGAACAGGCCCAAAATAAAAGCCCGACGCGGCGCTGCTGATTCAACTTCGCTACGACAGACTCTAGGCCCCAAGCATGACCGCGCCGCTCTACATTCATCTTCCCCACGGAAGCGCGCTCCCGGCTTTAGGGCCCGAGCCCTTCAAGGTGCTGCTCATTGCCGAGAACATCGTCCTCGACGAATGGCGTGCGAAGATCTGCGAGGACCTCGCGCGGAGCGGATGCCGTTCCCTCGTCGCCTGGGGGCAGGACTGCAAAGAATGGAGCGTGGCGATGGGAAGGACGGGGGAAAATCTCGTCGTGACCGGCGCGATTGCAGACGAACCCCTGGCCGAGGCGATGTGGTTCGCCGTGCATGAGGCCGAGCACCCGACGCTCACCCTACATGCGCTCGTGATCGCCCATGTGACGCCGCACGCGCGGCGCGATGAAATCCTATTTCAGTTTCACAGCGCCGCGATGCGCGAGAAGCCCGGAATCTAACCGGGCAGCGCGCCTTCGTAGCGCCCATCGAACTTCGGCGATACGCCGCTATAGGAGAAGGCGTCGGCGGCGGTGAAGATCAGCGCGATCAGAAGAACGAGGCCGAATTTCCAAAGATAATCTTGAAACGTCGGGCGCGGCATTCTGCGGGCCGCCACACGATGAACGTTCACAACGTTGCGTGAAAACATGACGCGGGTTCCTGTGCTTCAGTCAAAACACCCCCGGGCTCCCGCTTCATGTGGGATCCCAATGTGGCGAAAGAAGAGCAGGAACCTGAAAACGCCGCCGCGATGACGCGTGACACAAGCAGCGTAAGCGCCGAGCGACGTCACTCGGGTGTTAGGTTCGCGCGGTACGTGTTCTTTGCGCTCGGGAGGCCGACTTACTGGAGCGCTAAGCTGCCCAGTTCGGCGCGCACCTTCTGGCGGAAAACGTCGATGGCGACAAGTGAATTCCCCATCTGTACGTGCCAGAAGGTCCATCCATTGCACGCCGGCGCGCCCTGCACGAGGGCTCCGACCTGGTGGATCGATCCGCGGTAATCCGCTGAAATCAAAGTACCATCCGCCCTGACTTTGGCGGTGAAACGGCCCGACGGATCCGACAAAACCGTGCCCGGCGTCAAAAGGCCGCGTTCCACAACGGTTCCAAAGGGGATGCGCGGTTCGGTGCGCTTGGAGGGCGTAATCAGCATCTTCTCGTCCGTCACGGGTTTAACGTTGGCGATGCGTTCACGCGCCGCCGCGATGTAGTTTTCGTCGCGGTCCATGCCGATGTAGTTGCGGCCCAAGGCTTTCGCGACAGCGCCGGTCGTGCCGGTGCCGAAGAAGGGATCGATGATGAGATCGCCGGGCTTCGTGGCCGCGGAGATGACGCGGTACAGCAGCGATTCCGGTTTCTGTGTCGGATGAACCTTGTTGCCCTGCTCATCCTTCAAGCGCTCGTCACCGGTACACAGCGGCAGCGTCCAATCGCTGCGCATCTGCAGACCTTCGTTGAGGTTCTTCATGGCGTCGTAGTTGAAGGTGTAGCGCGCGTCCTTCGACTTCGAGCACCAGATCATCGTTTCGTGCGCGTTGGTGAAACGCGTGCCGCGGAAGTTCGGCATCGGGTTGGTCTTGCGCCACACGATGTCATTGAGCACCCAGAAACCCAGGTCCTGCAGGATGGCGCCGACACGGAAGATGTTGTGATAGGAGCCGATGACCCACAGCGAACCGTTATCCTTCATGACGCGCTTCGCCGCGCCCAGCCAGGCGCGGGTGAAGTCGTCGTAAGCCTTGAAGTCGCTGAAACGGTCCCAGGCGTCGTCGACACCGTCGACGCGGCTGTTGTCGGGACGCGTCAGCTCGCCGCCGAGCTGAAGGTTGTACGGAGGGTCGGCGAAGACGAGATCGACGCTATTCTCGGGCATGCGCCCCATGATCTCGACGCAGTCGCCATTGTAGATGTGATTCGGCTTCAGCGGTTTGGCGGCGGCCGGCATCGTGAGCGTCCCTTATCCTCTAAGATCTCTTTTCTTGTTGGGAAGTGTGCGCCCCTGAAATGGCAGAACTTCCCTCCCCACCTTCACGCGCGCCGCTTCAAACGGCGCCGGGGCAGGTTCCTTTTTGATAACGCGGACGCCGCTTTAAAGCGGCGCTGCTCAGAACACCGGCGGCGCCCGTCGTTGGAAGAATCATTAGAATCAAAGGGTTACCAGGTCGTAAAGAGGACCAGATCGTGAACCCAAGATGTTGAGTCGGAGCGATTCGCGAGACTCAACCTGTAGCGATACCGGAGGAAATTTTTGCCGGCTGGTTAACCGGGCGCGCTTTCGAACATCTCGACCTGCTCCGGCGCCGCGCCCGCGAGCTGGGTGCGCACGAGACCAAACGTCTTGCGGTGATGGGGCGTGAGGCCGAGCGCGATGATGGCCTTGCGGTGCGCGGGCGTGGGATAGCCCACATTGTTCTCCCAGCCGTAACCGGGATATTCGCGCGCGAGGTCGACCATGTAGCGGTCGCGTGTCACCTTCGCGACGATCGAGGCCGCCGCGATGGACAGCGATTTGCCGTCGCCTTTGACGATGGTCTCGAGCGCGCACGGAAACTCTTTGGGTTTGCGGTTGCCGTCGATCAGCGCGTACGTGGCGACGCGGTTGAGCGAGGCGACGGCGCGGCGCATGGCGAGATGCGCGGCGTTCAGGATGTTGAAGCTTTCGATCTCGTGCACTTCGGCACGGCCCACGCCGACGATGGCGGCCCCGCACGATACGAGGATGCCGTAAAACTCCTCGCGCTTTTCAAAAGGGATTTTCTTTGAATCGTCGAGGCCCTGGCGCAGGACCTTCGGCAACTTCTTTTGATCGAGGATCACGGCGCCGGCGACGACAGGTCCGGCGAGCGGCGCGCAGCCGGCTTCATCGACACCGACAATGATCGCATCGGGGAGGCGCTTCAGAACCGCTTTCTCAAATTTGAAGTTCGGAAGCCGCGGCACGAAAAGATCCCCTAGTCTCTATTGATGTGCTCCCGCAGGCGCGGCATCAGCTCGACAAAGTTGCACGGGGTATGGCGAGCGTCGAGTTGGTATTTCAGGATTTCATCCCAGCCGTCTTTCACAGCACCGGTCGAGCCGGGCAGCGCAAAAAGATACGTGCCGTTGGCGACACCGGCGGTCGCGCGCGACTGGATCGTCGACGTGCCGATGCTCTTCAGGCTGATCCAGCGGAAAAGCTCGCCAAAGCCGGGAATCTCTTTCTCGCAGACCTGCTGAAACGCTTCGGGCATCACGTCGCGGCCCGTCACGCCGGTACCGCCCGTGGTGATAACGCAATCGACGTTCGGATCTTTGATCCAGGCTTCGAGCTGCTGGACGATGAGATCGACATCGTCTTTGAGGAGATTGCGCGCGGCAAGCTTGTGACCCATCGCCGTGAGGCGCTCCACGAGCGTCTGGCCCGACGTATCTTCCGCCAACGCGCGGCGGTCGGACACGGTCAGAATCGCGATGTTGATTGGAACAAACGTCTTCTTTTCGTCGATACCCATAACTAAGCCTTTGCCTGATCGAGCCGTTCGCGGATGGACAGAAGGTCGCGCCAGGCGAAACGCTTCTGCTGCGGCGAGCGTAAAAGATATGCGGGATGGAACAGCGGCATGGCCGGCACCGGCGCAGCGAGCCCCGGCGAGGAATATTCGTGCCACTTGCCGCGCACGCGCGTGATCCCGAGGGTCGTTCCCAGAAGGGTCTTGGCCGAGAGGCCGCCGACAAAAACAAGCACGGCGGGATTCACGAGTTCGATGTGCCGGCGCACGAAGGGCATGCACACGGCGATCTCCTCATCCGTCGGCGCGCGGTTGCCGGGCGGGCGCCAGAAGACGACGTTGGTGATATAGGCGCTTTCGGCGCGGCTGAGGCCAATGGACTCAATCATGCGGTCGAGCAGCTTGCCCGACACGCCGACAAACGGAAGGCCCTGACGGTCTTCGTCCGCGCCGGGCGCTTCGCCGACAAACATCACGCGCGCGGAGGGGTTTCCATCGGCGAACACGGTCTTGCTGGCGAACTGCTTGAGGCCGCAGCCGTCGAAGGCTTCGACCATGGCCTTGAGTTCGGCGACCGACGTCGCCGTGTCGGCGGGATGCGGCCCGAAAGCCGCCGGCGTTATCACGGGGATCGCGGCCGGCGCCGCAATGGCTGCACGGGCGGCGATCGAGGGCGCAGGCGTCGCGGCGGGAGCGCGCGCGGGTGCGGGCGGCGGCGCCTTGAATCGGTCGACCGGCGCCTCGCCGATGCATTCATCGACGCCGGCGTCCACATACCAGCGCAACAGCGCGGCGGGATCGCTAAGGGATAGGTCGGTCATGGAGGAGAGCTTGGCAATCCGCGATCCTGGGGACAAGCCCCAGGATGACGCCAAGCGGCGTCACTTGGACGGCGGCGTGTACTTGTAGCCGGCCAGGTTGATTTCGGCCGTGCGGGCCCGCTTGTAGAACCACATCACGAACCAGATCACCAGCGGCGCGCTCACGGCCAGCGACAGGTTGAACAGGATGCCGATGTTGTTCTCGCCCCAGCGCAGCGGCAGATAGCCCAACGCCTCGACGGCCTCTTCGGCCACGCGCAGGAAGCCGAAGGCCGCGACCGTCACCAGGACGGCCAGGGTGCCGGCGAACAGGACCGTGCCGATCACCGCGGAAAAGGTGGCGTTATGCTTCATCCTACAGCCAAGTCCTTGTAAACGCTGCCTAGATACGCCCCCTGAAAGGGGTATACTCTGGGCGCAGGTAGGGGCATAGCCGAACCGTCATTTCTTGTCAAAACCGGGCCGGTAACCGGCCGGCCCTCAAGGCGACCCCCTGACCCTTTTGAATAGAGCTTGGGACCGAGACCATGAGTGAACGCGAAGCAATGGAATTCGATGTCGTGATCGTCGGAGCGGGGCCGTCCGGTCTCGCGGCCGCCATCCGGCTGAAACAACTCGCCGCCGCGAACGACCATGAGATTTCCGTCTGCGTGATCGAGAAGGGTTCTGAGGTCGGCGCTCACATTCTCTCGGGCGCGGTGATCGATCCCATCGCCCTCAATGAACTGATCCCGGACTGGAAGGAAAAGGGCGCGCCCCTGAATACCCAGGTCACGGAAGACAACTTCCTGGTGCTGACGGAAACGGGTTCGGCGCGCTTCCCGAACTTCCTGATGCCGCCGCTCATGAACAATCACGGCAACTACATCGTCAGCCTCGGCAACGTCTGCCGCTGGCTCGCGAGCCAGGCCGAGGCATTGGGCGTCGAGATCTACCCCGGCTTCGCCGCCGCCGAAGTGCTCTACAACGAGCAAGGCGCGGTGGTCGGTGTCGCCACCGGCGACATGGGCATCGGCAAGGAAGGCGAGAAGACCGACGCTTTCGAGCCGGGCATCGAACTGCGCGCGAAATACACGCTCATCGCCGAAGGTGTACGCGGCTCCCTCGCCAAGATGATCCAGGCGAAGTTCGATCTCGCCAAGGACTCCGATCCGCAGAAGTTCGGCATCGGTCTGAAAGAACTCTGGGAGATCGATCCCAAGAAACACAAGCCGGGCATGGTCACCCACACCATGGGTTGGCCCCTGGATTCATCGACCGGCGGCGGCTCGTTCATGTACCACCTGGAGAACAACCAGGTGGCTATCGGCTTCGTCGTCCACCTCAACTACAAGAACCCGTATCTCTCGCCCTTCGATGAATTCCAGCGCTTCAAGCATCACCCGGAGATCGCGAAGTATCTCGAGGGCGGACGGCGCATCTGCTACGGCGCGCGCGCCATCACCGAAGGCGGTTTCCAGTCCGTGCCGAAGCTCACGTTCCCGGGCGGCGCGCTGATCGGCTGCTCGGCGGGCTTCGTGAACCTGCCGCGCATCAAGGGCAGCCACAACGCCATGAAGAGCGGCATGCTCGCCGCCGAATGCGCGTTCGAGGCTTTGAAGGACGGCCGCGCCCACGACGAATTCCCGAAGTATCAGACCGCCTACCGGGCGAGCTGGATCTACAAGGATCTGAAGCGTGTGCGGAACGTGAAGCCGTTCCTGTCCAAGTTCGGCAATACCATCGGCATGATGCTCGGCGGCCTCGACATGTGGATGAACCAGCTCGGCATCGGGCTCCCGTTCACCTTGAGCCACGGCAAGACCGACGCGGCCGCGACGCAGCTTGCGGCGAAGTTCAAGCCGATCGCCTATCCAAAACCCGACGGCAAACTGTCGTTCGACAAACTCTCCTCGGTGTTCATCTCGAACACCAACCACGAGGAGAACCAGCCGAGCCATCTCAAGCTGAAGGACCCGAGCATCCCCATCGCGGTGAACCTGCCGCTCTATGCCGAACCGGCGCAGCGCTACTGCCCGGCGGGCGTATACGAGGTCGTCGATGCCGATGGGGGCGGAAAGCGGTTCCAGATCAACGCCCAGAACTGCGTGCACTGTAAGACCTGCGACATCAAGGATCCGTCCCAAAACATCGTCTGGACGGTGCCTCAAGGCGGCGGCGGGCCAAACTATCCAAATATGTAACGATTACAGATGCTTTAAGGCGTCGCGTGGGCCCGGCCTTCGGGTCTATCATGCTTGTCCTGATTGCCTGGTTTTCGTGCCCGAAAGAGTGCCATGACGCGTCGTTTTTCCGCTGTTTTGACGGTTGCCCTTCTTATGAGCGCGAGCCCGGCGGCTTTAGCCGCTGACGCCTCGCCGCCGCCGGCCGCCAGAGCGCCGACGCCGCCCGCCGGTCCGAACGCGCCCCCGTCGGCGTCATCCAAGGTTGGTCTTGCCGCCGCCTATCTCGCGGGCCGTCACGCCGAAGCCAACGGCGACACCGGCAAGGCCGTGAACTTCCTCAACGCGGCGCGCGATCTCGATCCCAGCAACAGCCGGCTGATCGAGGACTCCTATTTCCTCTCCGCGCAGATGGGCGACTTCGCCCAGGCCGTCCCGGCCGCCAAGCGCGCTTATGACGCCAACCCGCGCCGCGGTCTGGCCCCGGTGATCCTCGCGGCCGACGCGTATAAGAAAAAAGACTATCAGACGGCCTGGGGTTACATCGAAAAAATCCCCGCGCAGAGCGTGAACAGCTTCGCGCTCCCCGTGCTGCGCGCCTGGGGCGCCGCGCCGATCAAGCCGGCCGAGACCGCGCTGGCCGAACTCACGCTCCTCAAGAATTTCCAGGATACCGCGAAGCTCGTCGATCTCATGGGCGGCATGCTCAACGAGCATTACGGCCTCAAAGACGCCGCCGGCGCCAACTACGACACGCTCGCCGCCAATATCGAAACCGAGCGCACGCCGGTCCTGCGCATTGTCGTGAAGGGTTATCACCGCCTCGGCAAAACCACGCAGGCCAAGGCCGTGCTCCAGCGCTTCGAGAAAGCGCACGGCCCCTCGCCGATGCTGGAAGCCATGAACGCGATGCTCGCCCAGCCGGCCGCCAAGATCACGCCGCAGGAAGGCATGGCCGAAGCGCTGTTCGCCTCCGCCGAACTGCTTCTGCAGACCGAGCCGAACCCGGCGCGCATGCAGATCGCGACCGCCTACGCCCAGACCGCGATCCATGTGAACCCGCAACTCACCGTCGCACGCGCCTTCATCGGCAGCGCCTTCACCGCGCGCGGCCGCTTTGAAGAAGCCAACGCCACGCTCTCGGCGATTCCGAAGGGCGAGCCGGGCGCGCTCGAAGCCCGCATGCAGGTCGCGAGCAACCTCACGCAGATGAACCGTTCGGACGAGGCGCTCGGCCTTCTGCGTGAAATCCTGAAAGACCGCCCGACCTGGGCCGACGCTCATATTGCGATTGGCGATTTGTTCCGCCGCGAGGAGAAATTCGGCGACGCCGTCGCGGAATATTCCGCCGCCTTAAGACTGCGTCCCGCGGGCGCCGAGGAAAACTGGGCGATCTACTACACGCGCGGCATTTCCTACGAGCGCACCAAGGATTGGAACAACGCCGAGAAGGACTTCAAGAAAGCCCTGGAGATCAAGCCGGGCGAGCCGTCCGTGCTCAACTATCTCGGCTATTCCTATCTCGACCGCGGCGTGAACCTCAAGGAAGCGCGCCGCCTGATCGAGCTCGCCTACACCAAGCGCCCGGACGACGGCTACATCATCGACAGCCTGGGGTGGATGCTCTTCACCTTGGGCGAATACGACAAGGCCGTCGTGCATCTCGAGAAGGCCGTCGAAGCCGCGCCCGCCGACGCCACCATCAACGAGCACTTTGGCGATGCGCTTTGGAAAGTGGGCCGCCGCGTCGAAGCCCGCTACCAGTGGCAGCGCGCGCTCATCCTCGACGTCGAGGACGCCCAGCGCGCCGCCATCACCAAGAAGCTCGAACAGGGCCTGGCGTCGAAATAATCGCCGACGCCGAAGCGATTTTTGTTTTCTGGCCATACCCGGCGAATACCGGGTATCCAGGGTTACGAAACGCCGTACGCTGCCGCGACCATTTTCCTCTCCGCATAGATCGATCTTCGAAACCCTGGATTCCCGGGACAAGCCCGGGAATGACCGAACAAGTAAGATGACCTCCTTCTTCGCCTCCGCCAAGATCAGCCTGGCCCTGCACATCTACGGCCGCCGTGCCGACGGATCTCATTCGCATGACCCTTGAGGAATTGCTGGAGACAGCTTCGGCCACAGAGCGCGAGGAACGCATGAAGCATGGGCTGCCCCCTGCACATGTGCTGGATATCGCCGAATTTCCCTTCAAGTTCGCGGCCCCTCTTTTCAAGCAGGCGTTCGAATCGATCGCCCACTGGGTCGCCACGATGCCGGCGGAACCCCGGGTTCACCTGTTCAGCGCCTGCGCGAATGTACTGTCCGGCGATTACAGAGCCGCCGACGCGGCCCTTGAGAAACTCCGGGCGCTCACGAAAAGCCCCCTGGCGCTTATGCAATTCGGCGGCCTTGTCGCGCGTCAACCTATCCAACTGCCGCCTGTGACCGGCACATGGCCGCGTGAAGCCGCCTTCTTTGTGTCTTGCGACAATCAATATTTTGAAACGTATGGGATCCCGCTTTTGCGGTCCCTCGCCGCCGCATCGCCCGGATGTCCCATTCATGTGCATATCATCGGCGAGCCCGCCGTCCTGCCCGACGTCGCTTTAAAAATCACGACGACTCTTGAACCCCAGCCGATCAACTTCCGTCTGCCCGATTATTATGGAGCCGCACGGTTTGTGCGCTTTGCGGAAGCGCTCGAGGCGAGCCAAGTTCCTCTCGTCATGATCGACGCCGACGCACTGGTAACAGCGAACCCGCGCCACCTCCTTGCGCAATGCAATGATGTGACGTTGCGGATCCGCGCGGGCCGGATCGAGCCCTGGCACCATTTCAGCGCTTGCTACATCGGCGGCTCTCCGGCTTGCATGACCTATTTCCGCCGTGTCGCCGATATTGTCCTTCGAACGATAGACGCCTCATTCTGGGGCTTGGACCAGTACGCCCTTTTTGCCGCCTACGCCCAGCTAAGCCCGCGCCTCAATCTCATAGGACCCGACATCGCCAGCGTGGATGCGGAAATCCCGGGCATCTTCTGGTTCACCGCGGGCAATGAAAAGAAAAATCTCGCATCGGCGGATTCAAGCTATGCGCGCCTCTTCCGTTCCTTCGCCGCTCACTCATCCTCGTGCGACCCGGTCCCATGACCACGCCCCTGTCCGTCTTCGCCCCCGCCAAGATCAACCTGACCCTGCATGTCGGCGGCCGACGCGCCGACGGCTATCATTTGCTCGACTCGCTTGTGGTCTTCGCCGGGGTCGGCGACGTGATCTCGGTGCGCCGCGCCGATGACATCCGCCTCGACATCACCGGGCCTTATGCGGAAGGCCTCTCGGGCGAAGGCGACAACCTCGTCACGCGCGCGGCGCGTTATCTGCTCGCCGTCACGGGGCGCCATGAAGGCGCGCACGTCACCCTCGAAAAGAATCTCCCGATCGCATCCGGCATCGGCGGCGGATCGTCCGACGCCGCCGCGACCCTGATCGCGCTTTCGCAATTATGGGACGAGAACCTCGCTCAACTTGGCGACGCCGATCTCGCGGCGAAGCTCGGCGCCGACGTGCCTGTCTGCCTGCGCCGTACGCCGACCTTCATGCGCGGCATCGGCGAGGCGCTCACGCCCGCGCCCGATCTTCCGCCCGCGTGGCTGGTGCTGGTGAACCCCAACACGCCGCTGGCGACCAAGGCCGTGTTCGGCGCCTTGAACGGCCGTTATTCCACGCCTCAGGCCGAAACGCTCTACGCCGGCCTGCCCGCCGCCGCGGACCTGGCCCGCGCCCTCAAGGGCGGCCGTAACGATCTCGCGGCTCCGGCCGGCGAAGTCATGGCCGAGATCGGGGAAATGCTCGCGGCGCTGGACGGGACAAAGGGCTGCCTCCTGGCCCGGATGTCCGGCAGCGGCCCGACCTGCTTCGGGCTCTCTGGGGATTCAGAAACCGCCGGCGCCGCCGTGAAAGCCCTCAAATCCGCCCGGCCGGGCTGGTGGGTGGCCTCCGCGCCTTTTATGTCTGGCGCGTAACGGCCAAGTCCCTCTGTAACAGGGCTTTTTTGGCCCCGGCGGCCTCCAAGACGGGGTATGATATGCGCCGGGCTTTGTGAGTTGCCCCGACCTTTTAGTCCCGTATGTTCCGGATCATGATGAACACGGTTTTCCGCCTCGTCCTTTCGGCTCTTCTGGTTCTGGCCACCATGACCGGCGCCGCCAGCGCCCAGGATGTTTTCAAATCCGACCAGAGCCGCGCGGCTTTCATTGTCGATCGCACGGCGGTCGAACCGGGCAAGAGCATCTGGGTGGCCCTCGAACTCGACATGATCCCGGGCTGGCACACCTATTGGCGCACGCCGGGCGATTCCGGCCTGCCGGCGGAGATCGAGTGGAACCTGCCCGAGGGCGTGACCGCGGGCCCGATCCAGTGGCCGACGCCGGAACGCATTCCGTTCAGCGACCTCATGAACTTCGGCTACCACGAAACGGTATTGCTCCTCACCGAGCTGCGGATCGGCGATCAGGTTCCGGCCGGCCAGCTCAAGATCAATCCCGTGGCGCACTGGCTGGTGTGCGCCGACATTTGTATCCCGCAGGACGCCGCGCTCGGCCTGCAGCTCACCGTCGGCCCCGGCGGCATCGAGACGAACTACAGCGAAATGATCGCCGCCAGCCGCGCGGCGCTGCCGCAGCCCGCGACGTGGCCGGCGAACGCGAGTGTTCGAAATGGCGTGCTGACCATCACCGCGCGTCCCGACCACGGCGATAAGGTCACCGGCGCGGTGTTCTTCCCCTACGACGAAGGCGTCATCGTCAACGCCGCGCCGCAGGAGCTGGAGATCAACGCCAACGAGGTGCGTCTCGAAATCCCGACCGGCGAAAAAGCCGCGGCGGCGAAGACCCTCAACGGCCTTCTGGTCGTGCAGGCCGACGGCGCCAGCGCCGCCGGTTACGAGATCGCCGCGCCCATCGGCGCGGCCGGAGCGTCTGCCAGCGCGCCACCGGTGGAAGCGATGTCCCTCGCCGCCGCCCTGCTGCTCGCTTTTATCGGCGGCCTGATCCTGAACGTCATGCCTTGCGTGCTGCCGGTGCTGGTCATGAAGGCCATGAGCTTCATGACGCGCGGCGCGCAGGATCCGGGCGCGCTGAGGCGCGACGGATTGGCCTACACCGCCGGCGTCATGGTTGCCTTCGGCGTCCTTGTCGCCGCGCTCCTGGCCTTGCGCGCCGGCTCGAGCGCGGTGGGCTGGGGCTTTCAGCTGCAGTCGCCGCCGTTCATCGCCACCCTCGCCTTCATCATGCTGGCGCTCGGCCTCTCGCTGTCCGGCGTGTTCACCATCGGCGGATCCTTCGGCATGGGCCAGAGCCTGACCGCGCGCGGCGGCGCCAGCGGCTCGTTCTTCACGGGCCTGCTTGCCGTCGTGGTGGCGACGCCCTGCACGGCGCCCTTCATGGGCGCGGCGCTCGGTTTCGCGCTGACGCAATCGCCGGCCATGACCATCGTGATCTTCGAAGCGCTCGCCTTGGGCCTGGCATTCCCCTATCTCGTCATCAGCTTCGTGCCCGGCATCGCGCGCCGCCTGCCGCGTCCCGGCGTGTGGATGGAGCGCGTGAAGCAGGTTCTCGCGTTCCCGCTCTACGGCGCCGCCGCGTGGCTGGTGTGGGTGCTGTCGCAGCAGGTCGATGCGGCGGGTTTTGCCGTGGGCCTCGCGGGTCTGGTGTTCGTCGGCTTCGCCGCCTGGCTGTGGGGCACGGCCGCCGTGTCGAGCCCGCGCGCCCAAGTGTGGACCAAGGTGACGGCCGCGGCCTCGATCGCCATCGCCCTCGCCTCCATCGCGGCCCTGCGCGATCAATCGCCGATGGCCGCCAGCACGCAAGCGGCGGCGCCGGCGGCGAACTACGAAGCCTATTCGGAAGCCCGCCTCGCCCAGTTGCAGGCCGAAGGCCGCCCGGTGTTCGTGAACTTCACGGCCGCCTGGTGCATCAGCTGCCTGGTGAACGAGCGCGTCGCCCTTTCGCGCCCGGAAGTGGTCGCGGCCCTCAAGGGTCAGAATGTCGCCTACCTGAAAGGCGACTGGACCAACCGCAACGCCGAGATCGCGGGCGCCCTGCACAAGCTGGGCCGCGACGGGGTGCCGCTGTACGTCCTGTACTCCCCCAAGGCCGAACCCAAGATTCTGCCCCAGGTGCTGACACCCTCCCTGATGGTCGAAGCCCTTAACGCATTGTAAGAGGCCATTTTTTGGCGATTGCGGCGCGGGCCTATTTTGCATAGTGTCCGCGGCGTTGGGGCGTCGCCAAGCGGTAAGGCATCGGTTTTTGGTACCGACATTCCTAGGTTCGATTCCTAGCGCCCCAGCCATTCTGCTTCGCGGCTCCGCGGCTTCGCAGAATTTATAGCCCGCCCTCTCCCGCGAAGCAGGTTGCCGCTTGTGGGCATCCAATGGGTGCACGGGGACGCCGGCGCCGCGATCGCTCCCTTAGTCCATATTCAGGCGCTTCTTCATGAGGTCGAT
>JADZAK010000103.1 GCA_020852595.1 Rhodospirillaceae bacterium | reverse complement strand
GTCGCGGACAACGACAGCGGGACCGGCGCGGACTCGCGCATCATGTTCCAGGCCGGCACATCGGGCACTTATTACCTTGCGATGCGTTCCAACTCATCGACGGCCACGGGCACCTACACCGTCGCGGCCACCGCGAATCCCGACGACTACGCCGCCAATACCGGCACCACGGGCACGGTCGCGGTCGGAAGTGCGGCTGAAGGCCTTGTCGAAACCGCCGGCGACCGCGATTGGTTCCGCACGACGCTGACGGCGAACACCACCTACACCATCAGACTGTCCGGAACCGCGCCCGGAAGCGCTCTGCGTTGGACGGAATCGCAATTCTACATCCGCGATGCCAGCGCCTTTCAGCTCGCCACGGCCACAAACAGCGGCCTTGGGGCCTCGGCGGTCCTCACTTACACCCCGTCGGCGACCGGCACCTACATTATCGATACGCTTGCCTACAGTAGCGGTGTCGGCAGCTATACCCTGTCGGTGACCGCCGGAAGCGCGTCCACAACCGGTGGCCTCACCGAGGACAATCTCGCCGCGATCACGGCGCCGCCCGCGATCATGCTCGATGAGCCGCCCTTGCAGCTCGCGCGTTCCACGACGGTTTTTGTGGACGACAGCTTAAGCGCGATTCTCAACTTGCCGCCGCCGGACCTGTTCGCGCCGCCCGCCGAGCAGCAGAATCCGTTCACGGCCACGACGCCGCTCGATCGATTATTCCAGCAGCAGATAAGCAACCCTTACAACCTGCTGCCGTTCTAAAGTTCATGATCCCAGTCACACCGACCCTTAGCCTCGACGACCGCGAAGTCGAGCTTTCCTTCATCCGCTCCAGCGGACCGGGCGGCCAGAACGTCAACAAGGTCGCGACCGCCGTGCAACTGCGCTTCGATGCGCGCCGCTCGCCCTCGCTTCCAAACGATGTCGCGATCCGGCTGATGGCGCTGGCGGGAAAACGCGCGACCACGGACGGCGTCATCGTCATCACCGCCAACCGCCACCGCACCCAGGAGATGAACCGCAAGGACGCCATCGACCGGCTGGTGGAAATGATCGTCAAGGCGACCCACGTCCCCAAGCGCCGGGTGGCGACCAAGGTCAGCAAGGGCCAGAAGAAGCAGCGCCTCGAAGGCAAACGCAAGCGCAGCGGCGTGAAAAGCTCCCGGCGCGTCGGCGCCGGTGAGTGGGACTGACCGCCGCGGCGAGAGATTCACAATGTCATATCGACGTTTCGGAGATCAGGGCGTGTTGACGTCGGCGGTGAACTGCAAGGCCGCCACCCGGGCATAGAGTTCATTGCTCGCGATCAGTTGTTCGTGACGGCCCGTGGCCACCAGGCGGCCGTCGTCGATGACGGCGATGCGATCCGCGTTCACGACGGTGGCCAGTCGATGCGCGATCACCATGGTGGTGCGTCCCACCATCAGGCGTTCCAGCGCCGTCTGCACCAGGCGCTCATTCTCCGCATCCAGGGCGCTGGTGGCTTCATCCAGCAGAAGCAGCGCGGGGTCACGCAGAATAGCGCGGGCGATGGCGATGCGCTGTTTCTGTCCCCCGGACAGGCGCACGCCGCGCTCGCCCAGGAAACTCTTCATGCCGTCGGGCAGCTTCCTGATGAACTCCATCGCCGCCGCGGCTTCGGCCGCCGCATGCACTTCTTCGTCGGTGGCGCCGGGACGGCCGTAGCGAATGTTCTCCATGGCATCGGCGGCGAAGATCACCGGGTCCTGGGCGACCATGCCGATGCGCGAACGCACAACCTGCGGGTCGGCTTCCTTCAAGTCGATTCCGTCGATGCGCACGGTGCCCGCCTGCGGGTCATAGAAACGCAGCAGCAGCTGGAACACCGTGGTCTTGCCCGCGCCCGACGGGCCGACGAGGGCGACATGTTCGCCCGGGGCCACATTCAGCGTGAGACCTTTAAGAGCCGCCGTCTGCGGACGCGACGGATAGTGGAAGGTCACGTTCTCGAAATCGACGGCGCCGCGTGCGGGCAGGGGCAGCGCTTTGGGTTGCGCTGGCGCGGTGATTTCCGGTTCCGTTTCCAGCAATTCGATCAGGCGTTCCGTCGCTCCGGCGGCGCGCTGCAAGTCGCCGATCACCTCGGTCATGGCGCCGGTCGAGGCGGCCACGGTCACCGAGTAGAAGATAAAGGCGGTCAGGTCGCCGGGCGTCACGGTGCCGGCGATGACGCCGTGCCCGCCCGCCCACACCACGATGGCGATGGCGGCGAACACGAGCAGAATGACGATGGCGCCCAGCATGGCGCGCGCCTTGATGCGGCCCATGGCCGTGCGGAACGCGCTTTCCACGTTGCGCGCGAAGAAGGCGCGGTCGCGCTCCTCGTGCACAAAGGCCTGCACGGTGCGGATGGCGTTGAGATTCTCCTCGGCGTAGGAGCCCACATCGGCCACGCGGTCCTGGCTCTCGCGCGAGAGTTTGCGCACCTTGCGGCCGTACCAGATGATCGGCACGATCACCGCCGGCAGCACCAGGGCCACAAGCCCGGTGAGTTTCGCGTTGGTGACGATCAGCATGGTCACGCCGCCGATCAGCGCCACCGCGTTGCGCAGGGCGATGGATAGGGACGAACCCACCACTTGTTGCAGAAGGGCGGTGTCGGTCGTCAGGCGCGAAAGGATTTCGCCGGTCTTGGTGGTTTCGAAGAAACCCGGTGACAGCCGGAGGATATGGTTGAATACGGCGGCGCGGATATCCGCCACCACGCGCTCGCCGATCCACGAGATGTAATAGAAACGCGTGAAGGTGCCGGCGGCGATCACCACGATGATCCCGATTAGCGCCAACAGGCCCTGGTCGAGCATCTCGCGGCTCCCGGCGGAAAGTCCGCGGTCGATGACGAACTTCAGGCCCAGGCCGATGCTTAAAGTGGCGGCCGAGGTGATGGCCAGAGCGATGCAGAAAATGACCAGCTGGCTCTTGTACGGACGCATGAATTCATAGGTCCGCCGCAGGTGGGCGTAATTCTTGCTCCGGGGCCGGTCGGGCATGTTCCAGCGGGAGGGGCCGGAAGACCGTTCGCTCATGGGAAATCCTATGCTGAGGGCCCTTCACTTGGGGCTTTCTTTCTCCTAAGTCAACGCGCAGCATTGTGAGCCTATGCCCGCCTTGGACCGTGTCACCGCCCTCTGCCGCGACTGCCTCGCCGAATACGAATCGGACGCGCCCACATGCCTGCGCTGCGGCTCGGAGCGCGTGATCCGCCACCCGGAATTGGGGCGTCTTTCCATCGCGCACATCGACTGCGACGCCTTCTACGCCACCATCGAAAAACGCGATGACCCGAGCCTCGCCGACAAGCCGGTCCTGGTGGGAGGCGAGAAGAGGGGCGTGGTCTCAACCGCCTGTTATATCGCCCGCAAGTTCGGCCCGCGTTCGGCCATGCCCATGTTCAAGGCGCTGCAACTTTGCCCGCACGCCGTGGTCATCACACCGAACATGGCCAAGTACAAGGACGTCAGCCGCCAGGTGCACAAGGTTTTCGAGACCGCCACGCCGATGATCGAAGCACTCTCGCTCGATGAAGCCTTTCTCGATCTCACCGGCACGGTGAAGCTGTTCAACCGCTCGGCGGCTGCCTCGCTCGCGCATATCGCCCGCGAGATCGAACGCGAGATCCGCATCACCGTCTCCATCGGTCTCAGCTACAACAAGTTCCTCGCCAAGCTCGCCTCCGATCTCGACAAGCCGCGCGGGTTCGCCGTCATCGGGCGTGGCGATGCGGTCTCGGTGCTGCACGATCTGCCGATCACGCGTTTGCCCGGTGTGGGGCCGGCGCTGGGTGACCGCCTCAAGGTCGGCGGCCTGTTCACGGTCGGCGATATCCAGCGCCGCTCGCACGAGGAGATGGCGCTGCTCTACGGCGAAACCGGCGCCTATATCGCGCGGCTCGCGCAAGGCCTCGATGAACGTCATGTGAATACGGATCGCGAAGCCAAGAGCGTGTCGGCGGAAACCACCTTCAACGAGGACATCCGCGATCCGGCCAAGCTGCGCCGTATTTTATGGACCCTCACCGAACGCGTGTCGGAGCGCTTGAAAGCCAAGAACATCGCCGGGCGTACGGTGGTGCTGAAACTGAAGACCTCGCGCTTCAAGACGGTCACGCGCAATCACAAGCTGTCCGCGCCCACGCAATTGGCCGAGACGATCTTCCGCGAGGCCGAAGCTATGCTATTGAAGGAAGCCACCGGTCCGCTGTTCCGCCTTATCGGCGTTGGTGTCGATCAGTTGTCCGAGCCGACCGGCGCCGACCCGCAGGATTTGTTCTCGCGCGCGGATCAACCGGCCGGCAAATCCGGCACGCGTAGCGCCGAGGTCGAGAAAGCCATGGATACGGTGCGCGCCAAGTTCGGGCGGGCCGCGATCCGCAAAGGCAGAGCCGATGCATAGCGTGCGCGCGGATCTGTAAGAGGTTTACGTACGATGGATATGACCGGCGATTGCCTCATTCCCGCGCCTCGTCAGGCGGTGTGGGATGCCCTCAACGATCTCGCGGTGCTGAAAGAAGCCATTCCCGGCTGCGAGTCCATTGAATGGACCTCGCCCACCGAGATCGATGCCGTCGGTACCGCCAAGATCGGCCCGGTGAAAGCCTCGTTCAAAGGCGCGATCACGCTGTCCGATCTCGATCCGCCGAAAGCCTACACCATTCGCGGCGAAGGCAAGGGCGGCGCGGCCGGTTTTGCCAAGGGCGGGGCCAAGGTGCGGCTCGAAGAAGAAGCCGAAGGCACACGTCTCATCTATACGGTCGATGCGTCCGTCGGAGGGAAGATCGCCCAAGTGGGCGGACGGCTCATCACCGCGGCGGCCAAGAAGCTCGCCGACGAATTTTTCGCACGCCTCGGCGCCGTCGCCGCCGCGCGCGCAGCGGGGACCGCATGAAGATTTCGCTTACCGTCAATGGAACCGCGCACAGCATTGAGGTCGAACCGCGCACCCTGCTGGTCGATGTGCTGCGCGAACAGCTTCGTCTCACGGGCACCCATGTGGGCTGCGATACCAGCCAGTGCGGGACCTGCACCGTGCATGTCGCCGGCAAGCCGGTGAAGGCTTGCTCCATGCTCGCCGTGCAAGCGGACGGGCAAGACGTCACGACAATTGAAGGTGTGGCGAAGGACGGCGTCCTGCATCCGATGCAGGCGGCCTTCCGCGAGCATCATGCCCTTCAGTGCGGGTTCTGCACGCCGGGCATGATCATGACGGCGCTTTCCATCGTCGAACGTCACAAGGGCGAACCGTTGACGGACGAGCCGCTGACGGACGAAATGGTGCGCAAGGAGCTCGAAGGCAATTTCTGCCGCTGCACCGGCTATCAACCCATCGTCGCGGCGATCCTCGCGGGCGCAAAGGCCACGGTGTAATGCACAACTTCAATTACCACCGTCCCAAGACGCTGTCCGAAGCCTCCGAGATTTTCTCCGGCGCGGAGGACGCCGTGTATCTCGCCGGCGGGCAGACTCTCATCCCCACCTTGAAGCAGCGTCTGCGTCAGCCGTCCGACGTGATTGACCTATCTCACCTTGCGGAACTGCGGGGCATTGCCGTTGAGAAAGACGCCGTCGTCATCGGCGCCATGACCCGCCATGGCGAAGTCGCCGCATCCGCCGACGTTCGCCGTCTGATCCCCGCACTCGCGCATCTTGCTGGTGAGATCGGTGATCCGCAGGTGCGTAATCTCGGCACGCTCGGCGGCTCCCTGGCGAACAGCGATCCGGCGGCGGATTATCCCGCCGCGGTGCTGGCGCTTGGCGCTACGATCCATACGCCTACGCGCACCATCGCCGCCGATGATTTTTTCACCGGCCTGTTTGAAACCGCGCTCGAACCCGGCGAGATGATCGTCAAAGTGTCCTTCCCGGTCCCGAAGCGCGCGGCTTACATGAAGTTCCGCAATCCCGCCTCGCGTTATGCCGTCGCCGGGGTCTGCGTGGCGGACACCGTCTCCGGTGTCCGCGTCGCGGTCACGGGTGCGGGCCCTTATGCGTTCCGTCAGACAGAAATGGAAACGGTCCTATCCAAATCTTTCACGCCCGGGGCGCTTGCCGGGATCGCCGTCTCCGAGGAAGATTTGAACAGCGATCTCCACGCCACCGCGGCTTACCGGGCGCATCTCGTCGGCGTCATGGCCCGCCGTGCCGTGGAGGCGCTGATTTAAAGAGGTCCTGATTTAAAGACACAACCGGCGAGGGGACGATGTCCGCACCGATCCGTTTCTACTTCGATCTGGTCTCGACCTATTCCTATCTCGTCCTTGGGCGCATCGACGGCATCGCCGCCCGCTACGGACGCGAGGTCGATTGGATCGCCGTCTCGCTCGGGCACGTTTTCCAGTCGCTCGAGGTCAAACCGCCGCCGTTCATTCCGGCGCGGCTCAAGTACAACACCGTCGATCTCCTGCGCAGCGCCGAATTCGCCGGCGTGCCTTTCAAGCTCCCGGACGTCTTTCCGTTCGACGCCAAGATTTCCCGCTACGCCTTCTGGAGCCTGAAGGCGCGCGATCCGAAGCTTGCCCGCGATTTCGCCGTCGCCGTCATGACCCGGGCTTTCGGTGAAGGACGCGCGGCCGCCACGGCGGCGGACGTCGCCGGCGCCTGCGGACATCTTGGCCTTTCTCTCGGCGATATCGAGGCCGCGGCGGCAAATCCCGCCGCGAAACGCGCGGTCGTCGAAGCGATGGACAGCGCGCGCGCCGACGGTATGATCGGCGCCCCGTTCATGGTCCTGGACGGAGAACCGTTTTGGGGCGCGGACCGGCTCGATCAGCTTGAACGCCGCCTCAAAGAGAAAAATTGAGATCTGGAGCTTGAGTTGAAAATCGCACTTGTCGGCAACGGCGCGATCGCCCGCCTTGTCAGTTCGTTCTGCGCGGAGCGGTCCCAAACCTTTTCCATCGTCGGCGCTCTTGGCCTTCCCGCCGATACCGTCTCCGTCGGGGCTCATAAGATCGTCTATTCCGTGGATGAACTCGTCGCCCTGAAGCCCGACCTCGTTGTCGAGTGCGCGGGGCACAGCGCCGTGCGCGCGGTCTGCGGCCCGGTCCTCGGCGCGGGCATCGATCTCGTCATTGTCTCCACCGGCAGCCTCGCCGATCCCGCGCTTTTGGAAGAGCTCACCGCCGCCGCCGCGCGTTCGACCGCGCAGGTAAAGCTGGTCGCGGGCGCTCTGCCCGGCGTCGACGCCCTGGCCTCGGCGAAGATTGCCGGCCTCGACAGCGTGACCCTGACCTCGAGCAAGCCGCCGCTCGCCTGGAAAGGCACGCCCGCCGAACAGTCTCATGACCTCGCGAAGATCACGGCGCGCGCGGTCATCTATTCCGGCAACGCCCGGGACGCCGCGCTTACATTCCCGAAGAACGCCAACGTCGCCGCCACCGCGGCTCTGGCGGGGATTGGATTCGAGAACACACGGATCATGCTGGTCGCCGATCCGGCGGTGACACAGAATGTTCATCGCCTGGAAGCGGCGGGCAAATTCGGGCGCATGGCGCTCGAAATTCACGCGAACCCTTCGCCCGACAATCCGAAAACCTCGCATATGGCGGCGCTTTCCATTATGCGTGTGCTTGAAAACGAAGCCGCCGCGATCGTAATTTAAAGGCTCCGTCAAAAAGCGCTGATTTCGTGGGCGTGCTGAGTTAGTTTTTAGATATGGCGGCGGACGAACATAATTCTTCGGCTCAGATGTTGGACTCGGCGTCGGTTTTGATCGTCGAGGATCAGAATTTCGTGCGGGACCTCTTGGGCCGCTTATTGACAAGCCTGTCTATTCCGAAGGTTTCGAGCGCACGCTCGGCCGAGGATGCGCTCGCGACCCTCGAACGTGAACCCGATCTCGCCGACGTGCTGATCGTGGATTTCGAGCTGCCCGGCATGAACGGGGTGAAGTTCATCGAGAAGCTTCGCGCCTCCGCGCACAGCCGGCTCCAGAAAATGCCGGTCGTCATGCTGACCGGCCACAAAGATATGGGGCTCTACCGGGACGCCGCCCGCCTCGGCATCTCGGCGTTCCTCGTGAAGCCCGCCGGGCCGAATACCCTCAAGATCGCGCTGGAAGAAGCGCTTACGGGCCGGCGCATTGCCGTGCCGCATCTCGCGCCCGAGGCCGAAGAAAAATCTATTTCTTGAGGCAGCCGGCCAGTTCGCCCAGACGGGCCGCGCGGCCCTGCAATGTCTCCGCGCGCCGCTGCACATAGGGACCGGGGTTCGACGCCGACCAGCGCAGCGGGCTCGGCAATACGGCCGCGAGCCGCGCCGCTTCGGCGGGGCTTAAGGTGGCCGCGGTTTTTCCGAAGTGATGTTTCGCGGCCGCCTCGGCGCCGTACACGCCGCGTCCCCACTCCACCACGTTCAAGTAAACTTCCATGATGCGTTGCTTGGGCCACAAGGCTTCGAGGTAGATCGTCAGCCACGCCTCGAGGCCTTTGCGCACCCAGTCCCGGCCCGGCCACAGCAATAGGTTTTTCGCGGTCTGCTGGCTGATGGTCGATCCGCCGCGCAAGGTGCCGCCGTCGTCCTCGAGATAGTCTTCCCAGGCTTTCTGCAAAGCCTTGGTGTCGAAGCCATGATGCGTGCAGAAGGATTCGTCTTCGGCGGTGAGGGCCGCGCGGGCCAGGGACGGCGAAATGCGCTCCATGGGCCGCCACGTATAGCTCCATCCCGCGCCCTCGATGGCCCGCAGTACCATCAGCGGCGTGCCGGGCACGGGCACGAAACGATAGAGCAAGATAAGCGCGGCGGGCGCGAGACGCGCGATCAGAAGCGCAAGGAAGACGGCGCGGCCGATGCGAAAGCCGCGTGAGCGTTGTGGCATCTCCCTTGCGTCCGTCCGCAGTGTCTCTTCCGTCACGCCCGCTCCGGCCTAACCCTTCGCGTTCTCGACTGTACGATAGATTTCGCTGCCGCCGGACTTAAAAGCGTCCGACATGTCGGCCATGCCCTTCTCGGCGAATTCACGCACTTCCTGCGAGATCTTCATCGAGCAGAACTTCGGACCGCACATGGAGCAGAAGTGCGCAACCTTGGCGCCTTCCGCCGGCAGGGTCTGATCGTGGAAGTCCTCGGCGGTTTCCGGATCGAGGCTGAGGTTGAACTGATCGCGCCAGCGGAACTCGAAGCGGGCCTTGGAAAGCGCGTCGTCGCGCGCGGCCGCGCCCGGATGACCCTTGGCGAGATCGGCGGCGTGGGCGGCGATCTTGTAGGTGATCACGCCCGCCTTGACGTCGTTGCGGTTCGGCAGGCCCAGGTGTTCTTTGGGGGTGACATAACAGAGCATCGCCGTGCCGAACCAGCCGATCATGGCCGCGCCGATGGCCGAGGTGATGTGGTCGTAACCCGGCGCGATATCGGTGGTGAGAGGTCCAAGGGTATAGAACGGCGCTTCGCCGCAGGATTTCAGCTGCTTGTCCATGTTCTCCTTGATCTTGTGCATGGGCACATGGCCCGGGCCTTCGATCATAACCTGGACATCATGCTTCCACGCGATTTGCGTGAGTTCGCCCAAGGTCTCGAGTTCGGCGAACTGAGCGGCGTCGTTGGCGTCGGCGCCCGAACCGGGACGCAAGCCGTCACCGAGCGAGAACGAAACGTCATAGGCCTTCATGATCTCGCAGATTTCCTCGAAGTGCGTGTAGAGGAAGTTCTCCTTGTGATGCGCGAGGCACCACTTGGCCATGATCGAGCCGCCGCGCGAAACGATGCCGGTGACGCGGGTCGCGGTCAGCGGGATGTAGGCAAGGCGCACGCCGGCATGGATGGTGAAATAGTCCACGCCCTGTTCGGCTTGTTCGATCAGCGTGTCGCGGAAGATTTCCCAGGTCAGGTCTTCGGCCTTGCCGTTCACCTTCTCGAGGGCCTGATAGATCGGCACGGTCCCGATCGGCACCGGCGAATTGCGCAGGATCCATTCGCGGATGGTGTGGATGTTGCGGCCCGTCGACAGATCCATGACGGTGTCGCCGCCCCAACGGATCGCCCACACCAGCTTATCGACCTCCTCGGCCACGGACGAGGTGACGATGGAATTACCGATGTTGGCGTTGATCTTCACCAGGAAGTTCCGGCCGATGATCATCGGCTCGGCTTCGGGGTGGTTGATGTTCGCCGGAATGATGGCGCGGCCGCGCGCGATCTCGTCACGTACGAACTCCGGGGTCACGAAGTCCGGGATCGAGGCGCCGAAGTCCTCGCCGTCGCGCTTGAGTTTAGCTTTAGCTTCCATACGGCCGCGGTTTTCGCGGATGGCGATATATTCCATTTCCGGCGTGACGATGCCGGCGCGCGCGTAAGCAAGTTGGGTCACGGCCTTGCCGGGTTTGCCGCGCAGGGGCTTGCGGCCCGCGCGGTCGAACTTCGGCACGTCGTTGACCTCGCCCGCCTTCAGGCCGTCGTCTTCAGGCCGCGCTTCGCGGCCATCGATGGCTTCCACATCGCCGCGGGCCTTGATCCAGGCTTCGCGCAGCGGGGCGAGGCCAAGGCGGATATCGGTGGTGATGGCCGGGTCGGTGTAGGGGCCCGAAGTGTCGTACACGATGACGGGCGGTTCCTTGCCGCCGGCCACTTCGATTTCGCGCATGGCCACGCGCACCGAGGAGTGGGTGGTCCCGTTCAGATAGATTTTGCGCGAAGCCGGCAGCGGGCCGGAGGTGACCGAGAAGGTCTGAGGGCGCGAGATGACGTTCATATGGATCTCCTTGTGTGGAGACCCGGGAATCGTGCGCAAAGGCGGATGAGCTTTCGACGGTCCATCCCTACGCCGGTATCACCCGGATCAGGTTCTAAGGGTTTACCGCTCGCGCGGCCTCTCAGCCCGATAGGCCGCGATCGGCAAAAAGCGGAAACCGGTTTTTGCGTCCGATCGCGGCCCGACTCTAAAGAGTCAGGCACCCCTTGGATGGACGGGAGTATTAAACCCTGTGGGAGCGGGGTCAATCGGCCTTAATGGGGCGAACGACATTCTTTGCAACAAAGAAGCGAGAGTTTCGCGATAAACTCGACGATCGTTCCTTAACTGGGGAAAAGCCATGACGTCGTCACAGCTTTGGCTCGCGGCCGGTTTGCGCACGCCCTTCGCAAAAGTGGACGGGCCTCTTTCGAAACGCGATGCGATCTCGCTGTCGGCGCCGGTCGTGCAAGTGATGTGCGGCCAGCTCCGAGACGCCGACCGGCCCGATCTCGTGGTGTGGGGCACGGTCGCGCCGAGCCTCCGGTGGAGCAATATCGCGCGGGAAATCACGCTCGATGCGGGAATCGGCGTGCATATCCCCGCCTTCACCACCGTCATGGCCTGCGCAACCAGCATGGTCGGCGTGTTCGCCGCCGCGGACCGTTTGCGCATGGGCGCATCCTCGCTCGCCCTTGTCGGCGGTTCGGAAAGCATGAGCGGCGTGCAGATCGGCATCAATCAAGGCTTCTCCACCTGGCTGCGCCGTTTCTTCCAGGCCAAATCCGTCGGTCAACACGCGGCAATGCTGAGCGCTCTGCCGCTGAAAGATGTGCGCCTGCACATCCCCAGCGTGACCAACCGCACCACGGGGCTTTCCATGGGCGAGGGCTGCGAACTGATGGCGAAGGCGTGGAACATCCCGCGCGCCCGCCAGGACGAACTCGCGCTTGAAAGCCATCAACGCGCCGTCGCCGGGTGGAACAAAGGGTTCTTCGACGATCTGGTGATCCCCATCGATGGACTGGCGAAAGATGTTCTTCCGCGCGCGGATACGTCGCTCGCGAAACTCGCCAAGCTCAAACCGTCCTTCGACACCGAAAGCGGGAAAGGCACACTCACCGCCGGCAATTCATCCCCGCTCACCGACGGCGCCGCCGGTGTGTGGGTCGCGAGCGACGCCGGGCTGGCCCGCCTGCCGGCAAAGACGCCGCGTGTACGGCTCGTGGATTGGGAACTCGCCGCGGTGGATATGCTGCGTGACGGCTTGCTGATGGCGCCCGCCGTCGCGATCCCGCGTCTGCTGGCCCGTCACGGGCTGGCCTACGAGGGCGTGGCCTTGTGGGAAATCCACGAGGCGTTCTCGGCGCAGGTGCTGTGCCATATCGCGGCGATGGAAGATAAGGCCTGGCTCCGCGAACGCGCGGGCGTGACGGCGGATATGGGGTCTTTCCCCTGGGACCGCATGAATCCCAACGGCGGCAGCGTGGCGCTCGGCCATCCGTTCGGGGCCACGGGGGCGCGTATTCTCAGTCAGGCGGTGAAGGAGCTTTCGACCTATCCGGCGGGAAGTCTCGCTATCGTCAGTATCTGTACAGACGGTGGCCTCGGCGGCGTCGCGCTGCTGTCGTCATGAAAAAAGCCCAGCCTGACTTTCCGTCGGGCTGGGCTTTGCAGTCGTAAGTGTTAGGCCGCTTGCGGGCGGTTTTCCCAGGGACGGCCACCGCCGCCGCCACGACGGCGGCGATTGCCGCCGCCGCCCGGCTTCTTCGGGCCGGCATGCTTCGGGCCGCCATTTCTATTGCCGCGGCCGCGCTCCGAACGGCCTTCACGCGGACCATCGTCGCGCTGGCCGTCTTGACGTTGGCCGCGGGCCGGCGGGGCGTTGTGGAAGGCGTGTGTTTCATCCACCGGCACCGGCTGGCGGATGGAACGTTCGATGGCGCGCAGGGCGCCCATCTCTTCACGGTCGCAGAAGGAGATCGCGATGCCGTCCAGACCGGCGCGCGCGGTGCGGCCGATGCGGTGCACATAGCTTTCCGGCTCGGCGGGCAACTCGAAATTGATGACGTGCGAAACGCCGTCCACGTCGATGCCGCGCGCGGCGATGTCGGTGGCCACGAGGATGCGCAGGTCGCCCGACTTGAACGACGCGAGGCTGCGCTGACGCGCGTTCTGCGATTTGTTGCCGTGGATGGCTTCGGCTTTCACGCCGCCCTTCTGCAGCTGCTCGGCAACACGATTCGCGCAGTGCTTGGTACGGGTGAAGACGATGGCGCGGCTGATGGTGCTGTCTTTCAGCAGCTCGGCGAGCAGGAGGCGCTTGTTCTCGCGGGCCACGAACATCACCTTCTGAGCGATGCGTTCCACGGTCGTTGACGGCGGCGTGACTTCGATGCGCTCGTGCTGGGCCTTGAGCAGGCTCTTGGCGAGATCGGTGACGGCGTCGGGCATGGTCGCCGAGAACAGGAGAGTCTGACGCTCCTTCGGCAGCTGGCGCACGATTTTCTGCACGTCGCGGATGAAACCCATATCAAGCATGCGGTCGGCTTCGTCGAGCACGAAGAACTCGAGACCGGCGAGCTCGATCTTGCGCTGGTTCATGAGGTCGAGCAGGCGGCCCGGCGTCGCGATGAGGACATCGGTACCGCTCGCCATCGCCGCGATCTGCGGCTTTTCGCTGACGCCGCCGTGGATCACGGTGCGCTTCAGGCCGACGAACTTTCCATAGGTCGCGAAGCCCTCATTGATCTGCAGCGCGAGCTCGCGTGTCGGCGTCAGGATCAGGGCGCGCGTCTGGCGGGACGCGGCGCGGCGGTTGTTCTTGGTAAGATGCTGGATCATCGGCAGCGCGAAGGCCGCCGTCTTGCCGGTGCCGGTCTGGGCGATGCCGAGCACGTCGCGGCCTTCGAGAAGGCGCGGGATGGCTTTGGCCTGGATCGGGGTGGGGGACGAATAACCTTCGGCCGTGAGCGCACGGGTGAGCGGCTCGATCAGGCCGAGATCGGTAAACAGAGTCATAGAATCACTTTCAAATAGGCAAAAGTCGTGCAGCCGCGAAAGGCGGCGCAAAACGGTTTTGCGTTAACCCGGTGGGCACGCAACCGACGGGAGGGAATTCAAAAACGTCTCAGGAGACGGTGCGGGATCGCCAACCTTAAGGTGGGAGCCCTCGCGGCCCATATTTCACGTTATTCTTGGGGGCCGGTGCACCTGCGCGCGAATCGCGAGATGTTGCCTGCATAGGGCAGACGGACGCCCATATACGTGCTGCGGCGCACATTGTCAATGTAAGGGGGTCAATATAAGGGAGGCAATGTCAGGGGCTTTACTTCACTTCCCCCGTTTCAACGCCTGCACAAGCACTTCTAAAGCATCGAGAAATCGGGATCTGTCGCGGGGGGTGAAGGCCGCTGGACCGCCTGTGATCTCCCCGGTTTCGCGCAGGTGCGCGGACAGATCGCGCATGGCCACGGCCATCCCGACCGAGCTTTTGTCGATGGGTTTGCCGTTCGGACGCAAGACATGCGCGCCGGCGTCGATGCAACGCGCGGCCAGCGGGATATCGTTGGTGATCACGATGTCGGCCGGGGTCGCATCGTTCGCGATTCTGTCGTCGGCGGCGTCCGGTCCCGTGGCCACCAGGATCCGCTGCACCAGCGGATGATCGGGCCCGCGCATCCAGGCGTTGCTGACCAGGATCACCGGCAGTTTGTGGCGTTCGGCCACACGAACGACCTCGTCCTTCACCGGACAGGCGTCGGCGTCCACCAGGATGCGGATCGTTTTTTCGCTCAAAGGTCCTCCGATTTCCCGCCGCTGAGGGTGTTACAGAACGGTGTTTCCCTTGAGTGCGCTAACATGCTGTTGTATTGCGGAAAAAGGGGTTTGTCCGCCAGGACTTTAAAACAGGGAGGCCACCGCGATTTTCTCCAATCGCGTCATCCCATGAGCAACGCACCAAATAGAGTTCTCTCGCTGACGGATTGCGTCGCGATCATCGTCGGCCTTGTCATCGGCACAGGGATCTTCAGTTTTCCGGCCTTCGTCGCCGGGACTCTGGGGGACGCCAACGCCATCCTCATGGTCTGGCTGGCGGGGGGTGTGGTGTCGGTCATCGGCGCGCTCTGTTACGCCGAGCTCGCCACCGCCTACCCTTCGGCGGGCGGCGAATATCACTTCCTGCACCGCGCCTATGGTCCCAATGTGAGCTTCATGTTCGCCTGGGCGCGCCTGACGGTGATCCAAAGCGGCTCCATCGCGCTGTTCGCCTATATCTTCGGGGACTACGCCACCCAGCTTTTGCCCTTGGGGCCTTTCAGCTCCGCGGTGTACGCCGCGCTGATCATCATCGTGCTCACCGGCCTCAATCTCGCCGGTGTGCGGCAAACCAAGACATTCCAGAATATTTTGTTCGTGGCCACGCTCATCGGCCTCGGCGTGCTCATTCTCGCCGGTCTGACCAGCGGCGCCGCGCCGCCGCCGGCCGCCGAACCGCCGCCGCCCGTCACCATGGCCAGCATCGGCGGCGCGATGCTGCTCGTTCTGTTGACCTTCGGCGGCTGGAACGAGGCGGCTTACATTTCGGCGGAAGTCAAAGATCCCAATCGCAACATGGTGCGGGCGCTGCTGATCGGAATCGCGGTCATCACCGCGCTCTATGTGGCGGTCAATTTCGCCTATCTCTCGGTGCTCGGTCCGGCCGGCATGGCCGCGTCCAAAACCATTGCCGCCGATGTGATGCGCGCGGCCTTCGGTGACGCGGGCGCGGTCGTCATCACCTTCGTCGTGTTGTTTCTCATCATCGACAACACCAACATCACGCTGTTCACGGGCGCGCGCACCGCTTTCGCGCTGGGTCACGACTTCGCGATGTTCCGCTTCCTGGCCCAGTGGGACACGGTGCGCGGCGTGCCGACGCGCGGGGTCATGTTCCAGGGCGCGGTCGCGCTTGTGATCGTGGCCGCGGGCGCTTTCGCGCGCTCGGGCGTGCAAACCGTGGTCGATTTCCTGCAGCCGGTTTTCTGGCTTTTCTTTTTCCTGACAGGCGTTTCGCTGTTCGTCCTGCGCTTTCGCGATCCCGGCGCCCCGCGGCCTTTCCGCGTGCCGCTTTATCCCGTCACGCCGGCGTTGTTCTGCCTTACGGGCGCCTACATGCTCTATAATAGTCTGGCGTTTACAGGCCGCGGCGCCCTCGCCGGCGTCGTCGTGCTTGTCGTCGGCCTTCCGGTTCTGTTGCTTGCCCGCCGTTCGTCACGCACGGCCTGAAAAAGGAATCGTTCCATGAAGATGCACAAAAGTATCGGCCTCGCCGGCCTTGCCGCGGTGTTCATGACCTTCAGCGCGGTCGCGGCCACAAAGTACACCGGCGAAGGCGGCGTCGAACTCGACGTGCCGTATGTGCCGACGCCGCAGGAACTCGTCGACCGCATGCTGAAACTCGCCAATGTCGGCCCCGACGATATCCACTACGACCTGGGCTCGGGCGATGGACGCATTGTCGTGACGGCCGCGCGCGATATGAAAGTGAAAAAGGGCGTCGGCGTCGATCTCGATCCGGTGCGCATCGCGGAAGCCAATGAAAACGCGAAAAAGGCCGGCGTCACCGACCGCGTGACCTTCAAGCAAGCCGATCTCTTCCAGATGAACTTCAGCGAAGCGTCGGTCATGACGATGTACCTGCTTCCGGAAGTGAACCTGAAGCTGCGCCCGAAGATCCTCGACGAAATGAAGCCGGGCTCGCGCATCGTCACCCACGCCTTCACCATGGGCGACTGGCAGCCGGACAAACACGAGGTGGTGGACTCGCGGAACATCTATCTTTTCATCGACCCGGCGAAGGTCGCGGGCGCCTGGACCTGGCAGGTGGGCAACGAAACCTACAAGGCCGATCTCAAGCAGCAGTACCAGATGGCCTCCGGGACCCTGACTTTGCCCAATGGCAAACAGGTGCCGATTGAATCGCCGGTTCTCGCCGGTCCGAACATCACTTTTGCCGCCACGGTTCCGGGCGCCGCCGCGCCGCTGCGCTTCAGCGGGAAGGTGAATGGAAATACCATCGACGCCGCGATGGACGTCGCCGGCAAGTCCACCAAAGTCACGGCGAAGAAATCATCTTAACTGCCTGATCCCGCCGAATTCTCGAAGGGAGGGCCGCGAGGTTCTCCCTTTTTTGCGGCGCAACAAGCGGAAAGCCGCTTATTCCCGCGATAAGCCTGTTTCAAATCTGAACTAGGATGGGGGGATTAGAATGTTACACTCGTCTATGTAGTACGGCTTTGCAGCGCCCGCCCCCCGCGACTGAGAGGGCGGAGGCGTGGCTCGTGGTGTGGAGGATATGGTCGTGGAGGCCAGAATGTTTCGTTGGGCTCTTGGCGCCGGCGTCGCCGGTGCGTCGCTGCTGGGTCAGGCGGCGGCCGCCCATGCGCTGGAATCGCGCAGCTATGTCGTCAGCTATTTCTCCCAGCAATTCAATTCGCGGGACGGGGATTGCCCCGGCGGCGTGAATCCCGATGACCAGGCCGGTCAGTACGCGGTCATCCTCCAGGGCCTCGGCTACAAGCCCGACGAAGTGAAGTCGATGATGTCCGAATGGGCCAAGGGCGGTGACGGCGAGGAGCGCATCAACGCCATCGTCAACGCCCGCGCGGTCATCAACGGCCAGAACGTCAACGCCTACACCCACCCCGAAGCCACGAAGGATCCCGGCCTCAAGTTCGTGACCTCGAAAGTCGGTTACGGTTTCAATCTCGACGGCAAGGACGGCGAAGTGTCCTTCACCGATCCGCAGACCGGCGAGAAGGGCGTGGACAACATGCTCTCGCGCGCCATCGGATGTAATCAGAACTTCCGCGGCAGCTGGGACGCGCCGTCGGCGTACGGCGAATGGATCTGGGTGCAGCTGAAAGATTCGCAGCCGGCCTGGCTGATCACCATCACCGGCGAGGACATCGACAAGGACGGTCCCGTCACCGTCCGCCTCACGCGCGCGCTGGAATATCTGAAGTCCAATCTCGACGGCTCGCCGCGCCACTTCATGACCTACCGCGTCGATCCGGATCCGCGCTCGCACAATGAGTTCAAGGCCGAGATCAAGGACGGCGAACTCAAAGTCACCGAACACAAGCCGCTCAGTCTCCTGTGGAACGCGCTGAGCTCGCCGGTGCTCAATCTCAAGAACACGCATCTGCGTCTCAAGATGTTGAAGGGCGATACGCTCGATGGATTGGTCGGCGGGTATCAGCCGTGGACCGAGATTTATTTTGCCTTCTCGCATAATGGCATCGTTGGCGATCGCCCCGGCCTCTACTACGCGATGAAAAAGGCCGCGGACGCCGACCCGGATCCGAAGACCGGCATGAATATGTCGATCTCGACGGCCTATCGCATCACCGCGGTTCCGGCCTTCGTCCAGGAAACGCCGCACCTGCGCTACCAAAGCGCCGAAGTGAAATAAGCCAGCGCCCCATGGAAAAGTTTTCAATGCACGCGAAGCGTTCCGCCTTCCTGAAAGCCGCCTCGGCGGGCTGTATCGCCGCTGTCCTCGCGGCCTGCGCGCCGGCGGCGGACGCGCCGCCCGCCGCGAAGCCGGCCGCCCAGGCCGCCGCCGGTTTCGAACCCGCGCCCGCCGCGGTGCCGCGCCTGACGCCCGCGCAATACCGCGCCACCGTCGCCGATATCTTCGGCCCGACCATCGATCTCGGCGGACGCTTCGAACCGGATTTGCGCATCGACGGCTTGCTTGCGATTGGGTCTTCGGGCGTCGGTGTGACCAGCGCCGGCATGGAGCAGTATGACGCCATGGCCGATGCGATCGCCGCGCAGGTCGTGCTCGACAAGAAGAACCGCGCGATGCTGATCCCCTGCAAGCCGGCCAGCGACAAGGCGCCGGACGACGCATGCGCGAAGGCTTTCCTGTCCAACGTCGGACGCCTGCTTTTCCGCCGCCCGATGACGGCGCCCGAAGTCACCGCCTATGTCGCCGCCGCGAATACCGCCGGCACGAAGCTGAACAGCTTCCATGACGGCCTCGCCATGAGCCTTTCGGCGATGCTGTCTTCGCCGCAGTTCCTGTTCCGCGCGCCGCAAGTCACGAAAGCCGCCGGCGGCCAGAGCGTGCTCGACGGCTACTCCAAGGCCAGTCAACTGAGTTTCTTCCTGTGGAACGCCGCGCCGGATGCGCAGCTCCTGAACGCCGCGCAAAAGGGCGAACTCGATACGTCAAAAGGTTTGGAGCGTCAGGTCGAGCGCATGATGGCGTCTCACCGTGTCGAAGCCGGCGTGCGCGCCTTCTTCGCCGATATGTTCCATTTCGAGGACTTCGAATCCTTACGCAAAGACAATCTGATCTATCCGATGTTCAGCCGCCGCGAGGCGATGGACGCACAGGAACAGACATTGCGGACGCTGGTGGATCTGCTCATCGCCAACCGCGCCGACTACCGCGATGTCTTCACGACTAAAAAAACGTTCCTCACCTCCTCGCTCGGGGCCATCTACCGCGTGCCGGTGGTCAACGACCGCCCGAACGGTGCGGTCGATCCGTGGCAGGCCTTTGAATTCTCCGCCGACGATCCGCGCGGCGGGATCTTGAGCCACGCGAGCTTCAGCGCGCTGCACTCGCCCGCCAACCGCAGCTCCGCCACCGTTCGCGGCAAGGCGATCCGCGAAATCCTTTTGTGCCAGAAGGTTCCCGCGCCGCCGGGCAATGTGGACTTCACGCTGGTCAACGATACGACCTCCTACAAGACCGCCCGCGAGCGTTTGACGGCTCACTCGAAGGAACCGATGTGCGCCGGCTGTCATAAGATCACCGATCCGATGGGCCTCGCGCTCGAGAGCTTCGACGGCTCGGGCGCTTATCGCACCACGGAGAACGGCGAGCCCATCGACACCAGCGGCACGCTCGACGGCAAGAAGTTCAACAACTCCTACGAACTCGGCCTCGCGCTGCACGACAACGCCGCCGCCGCCGCGTGTCTGGTGGATCGTCTCAGTTCCTATGCGCTCGGCCGCAAGCCGGCGAAAGGCGAGACGCCCTGGGTCGCGAAGCTGAAAGACGATTTCACCGCTGGAGGATACGTGGTGCCGGACCTGATGAAGCGTATCGCCACCAGCCCCGAATTCTATCGCACCGTGCCGCCGGCGGCGACGCAGACCGCATCCGCCGAGTAGGGCGCCGAATAAGGCGAGGAGAGACGAGAATGAGCAAATTGCAGAATCGCAGAAACGTCCTGAAAGGCATCATGGGCGGCACCGCCGTCACGGTCGGCCTGCCGTTTCTCGACGCCTTCCTGAATACGAACGGCACCGCGCTTGCGCAAAGCGGCGCGGCGCTGCCCACCGTTTTCGGAACCTGGCTTCAGTATCTCGGATTCAACCCCGGCCGCTGGATTCCGGACCGTGTCGGCAAGGGCTACAACCACAATATCGAATTGAAGGTGTTCGACCCGTTCAAGGAACGGATGAACGTCGTCAGCGGCGCGAATTACTTCCTCGACGGGCGTCCGGTGGAAACGCACCGCACCGGCGCGCAGATCGCCAGCCTTGGCGGCATTCCGACGGGACGCGATAGCGGCCCGTCCGTCGACAGCATCATCGCCGATTCCATCGGCACGCGGACGCGCTTCCGCTCTCTTGAAGTTTCGTTGATGGGCGATCGCCGCAGCTACAGCAAGCGCGCGGGCGCCGCCGTCAATCCGTCGGAGCCGTCACCCGACGCCTTGTACAAGCGCATCTTCGGACCCGAGTTCCAGGATCCGAACGCCGGTGAGTTCACTCCGGATGCGAAAGTCGTCGCGAAGCGAAGCGTGTTGTCGGCGGTCTCCGACCAGCGCCACGCGATCATGGCTCAGCTCGGCGCCTCCGACCGCGCGCGCCTCGATGAATATTTCTCCTCCGTGCGCCAGATCGAGAACCAGCTGGCGATGAAGCTGGAAAAGCCCGCGCCGCTGCCGGCCTGCCATGTGCCGGGCGCCAAGCAGGAAGTTCAGCCCGGCGAGGAGGTCGCGCAGGTCTCCACCAATACCAAGCTGTTCGCCGACCTTCTGGCCAACGCGGTCGCTTGCGGCCAAACGCGCGTGTTCAACGTGTTCATGGATGCGCAAGGCGCCCGCAAGCCCGGTTCGACCAACGGCTGGCACGGCTATACGCATGAAGAGCCGATCGACGAGAAGCTCGGCTACCAGAAGGAAGTGACCTGGTTCATCCTGTGGGCCAATCAGGTGTGCGCGGACTTCCTGACCACGCTTCAGACTCAGAAGGAGGGCGCGGGCAGCGTTCTCGACCGTACGCTGATCCTGTGGCAGACCGACCATGGCTACGCGCGCACGCACACCATGGACAATCTTCCCGTCATGACGATCGGCAACGCGGGCGGCCGCTTCAAGACGGGCATGCATATCCCCTTTGCGGGCGACCCGGCCACGCGCATGGGTCTGACGGTGATGCAGGGCTTCGGCGTCTCGATGAGCGCATGGGGATCGCTCTCGAACCAGACGCAGAAGCCCGTGACTGAAATTTTGGCCTGACCGGTTAAGCGAGGGAGAGCGGTTATGAGTCAGTTGAAGATCATGTTGAAGGTCGGCGTGGCGGCCGCGGCGATTGTCTTCGCCGCCGGCACCCAGGCCGCCGACAAAGGCGCGAAGCGTCCGGTCTACACCACGCCGCCGGGCATCACCCTGCAGGCGCTGGGGCGCGGTCAGGGCTGGGACCTCGGCAAGGAAACGGCCTCTGTCGTTTTCCGCGATGAAGTCGCCTACACCGACGCGCGCGGCATGACGATGTACACCTACAAGCTCGATGCGCCCGGCAAGTCCAACTGCACGGCGGACTGCACCGAGAAGTTCAAGCCGGTGGCGCCCATCGCAGGATCGGTGGCGTTTGGGGATTGGTCGATCATCACGCGCGCCGACGGCGCGAAGCAGTGGGCGGTTCAGGGCCGTCCGCTCTACACCTACACCGAAGACGTCGATCCGGGTTCGCTGGCGGGCAACAGCGCCGCGCGCTTCGGCGCGAAACGCATGGACGGTTCGGGCAAGATGGTCGGCGGCGGCATCCGCGGTTCGGGCGGCCGCGCCGGCGGCAAGGACAAGCCGATGCCGGAGAATTGGCAGCCGGCTCTGATGTATCCCGCCGGCGAGAAATTCGGCGCGGTGCCGAACGGCGTGCAGATCGAAGAGATCCTTGAATCGTCCGCGCTCGGCCTCGTCGATCACCGCCGTCACACGCTCTATGTGTTCGACGGCGCCGCGAAGGACGAGAAGAAGCTGACCAGCGCCGGCTGGACGCCGCTCGCCGCGCCGGCGATCGGGTTCCCCATCGGCGACTTCACCATCATCGCGCGCGATGACGGCACCTCGCAATGGGCCTACAAAGGCCAGGGTCTTTACAGCTACGACGAAGACCAGAAGTTCGGCGACTCTTACGGCGTCGGCGCCGACACACGCTGGAAAGTCGCGGCCGTGCAAAAGCACTTCCTGCCGGACGGCGTGAAGCTGCAGCCGACCTTGAACCAGGGCTATACCTGGGCCACGGAAGCGGGCATGACGCTTTATAAGCGCGACGGTCATATCTATCAGTCCGGCGGCGGTCACAGCCTGCACCGCGGCCAGCCGCATCGCCCGGCCGTCGGCCGCGATATCGGCACCAAGTCGCGCTGCGGCGATGCCTGCGATCAGTGGAAGCCGTTCCTCGCGCCGGCCAACGCACAGCCGCAAGGCTATTGGACGGTCTACACGCGCGACGACGGGCAGAAGCAGTGGGCCTACATGGGCTACGCGCTCTACACCTTCGCCGGCGACAAGAAGCCCGGCGATATGCTCGGCCACGACACCTACAACATGGAGCTTTCGTTCGACGCCAAGAAGATCGTCGACGTGGGCACACCGATGGACGGCGTCGCCACGCTGGTGTGGGCGATCGCGTATCCGTAAGAGTTCTAGGAACCGGCCGGAGCGATCCCGCGTATTAGGGGTGCGGGATGTCTGCGGCCGGTGAGGGAAGGGACCGGGTTCTCACCCGGTTCAAGTTCGTTTCATCGTCACCTTTGGGGGGAAAATGCTTACAGTCTTCAAGACGACTCACCGCCGCCGCGCGCTCGTATCGACGGTGAGCGCGACCGCGCTGGTCATGTCCGTAGCCACGCCGGCCTTCGCGCAGGCGCAACAGGCTCAAGCCGGCCCGGTCGATGAAATCGTCGTCACCGGGACCCGCGTCGTGCGCGACGGGTACCAGGCGCCGACGCCGCTGACGGTCGTGGGGATCGAAGAACTCCTGCAGTCGCCGGCCGAAAACCTCGCCGACTTCGTCAACGATCTGCCGTCGGTCGCCAACTCGACGACCCCGCAGGGTTCCAGCACTTCGGCCTCGTCGGGCACCGCCGGCGTGAACTCGATCAACCTGCGCGCGCTGGGTGCGAACCGCACGCTGGTCCTCATGGATGGCCAGCGTTCGGTGCCCTCGACCCTCAACAGCATCGTCGACGTGAACAACTTCCCGCAGATGCTGGTGGAACGCGTCGACGTCGTGACCGGCGGCGCTTCGGCGGCCTATGGTTCCGACGCCGTGTCCGGCGTCGTCAACTTCATCCTCGACAAGGACTTCACGGGCTTCAAAGGCGCCGTTGAAGGCGGCCTTACGACGTATGGCGACGGCGCGAACTGGAAAGTCTCGCTCGCCGGCGGCACGCCCTTCGCCAACGATCGCGGCCACATCATCTTCAGCGGTGAAATCGCCGACCGTCACGGCATCAACAATGTGCCGTCCAACCGCGATTGGAACAATCAGGGCTGCTACCAGATCAACAACCCGGCCTATACCGCCACGAACGGCGCGCCCGAGCGTCTCAATGTGTGCGGTGCCGCCCTCAGCCAGGCCACGCTGGGCGGCATCATCACCAACACCGCGCTGGCCGGCACCGCCTTCGGTCCGGGCGGCACGCCCTATCAGTTCAACTACGGCTCGACCCGCCTCGATCCGTGGATGGTCGGCGGCGATTGGAAGTCGAACCAGTTCAACAACGTGCAGGCGCTCGACCCCGCCGAACACCGTGAAGGCCTGTTCACGCGCGTCAGTTACGACATCGCCGACAACATCGAAGTGTTCGGCCAGGCGTCGTGGAACTACACCGATTCCGATGGTGTCACCGGTTATCAGTTCAACCAGGCCAACATCATCATCCGTGCGGACAACGCCTTCATCCCGGCCGCCGTCAAGTCGCGTGTGGATGCGCTGGGCCTGTCGCAGTTCAGCATGGGCAGCATGAACGGCGATCTGCCGCTGCGCCGCACCGACAACCGCCGCTACACGACCCGCTATGTCGTGGGCATCAACGGCGATACGGAAGCGATGGATACCACCTGGACGTGGGACGCCTACTATCAGAAGGGCATCACGCGCACGCATGAATCCGTGGTCGACATCACCAACAACACCCGTCTTGCGAACGCCACCGACGCGATCCGCAACGCCGCGGGCGTCATCGTCTGCCGCATCAACGCGGACGCCAGCACGACCAACGACGACCCGGCCTGCGTGCCCTTCAACCGCATGGGCACCGGCGTCAACAGCGAGGCGGCGCTCAACTATCTGATCGACGATCCGTACCGCAACCAGCGCTTCGCGCAGGATGTGGGCGCCTTCTCCGTCTCCGGCGAGCCCTTCGACCTGTGGGCCGGCCCCGTGTCGCTGGCGTTCGGCGCCGAACACCGCATCGAGAAAGTCTCCGGCGACGTGGACCCGGCCTACCGCTCCGGCTGGTTCGTGGGCAACTTCCTGCCCAGCTTCGGCAAGTACAACGTGACCGAAGGCTTCGTCGAAACGGTGGTGCCGCTGATCGAGCAGCAGCTCGACCTGAACGCCGCCGTGCGTTTCACCGACTATTCGACGTCGGGTTTCGTGACGACCTACAAGGTCGGCTCGACCTGGTCGCCGCTGCCGGACATTCGTTTCCGCGGCACCTATTCGCGCGACATCCGCGCGCCGAACCTGCAGGAACTGTTTGCCGCCGGCACCTCCAACACCAACACCGTCATCGATCCGTTCAACGGGCGCCAGTCGATCCAGTACACCGGCTTCAATACCGGCAACCTGGCTCTGGATCCGGAAAAGGCCAAAACCCTCGGTCTCGGCGTGGTGTTGCAGCCGACTTTCATTCCGGGCTTCCAGGCGTCGGTCGACTACTTCAATATCAAGATCAAGGGCGCCATCGGAACCGTGGGCGCGCAGCAGATCGTCGACTTCTGCTTCGAAGGCATCCAGCAGTACTGCGCGGCGATCACGCGCGGCACCAGCCCCGGCGGCGCGCCGATCATCTCGCGCATCTCGATCTCGCCGTTCAATCTGGCGGTCAAGGAAGCGCGCGGCCTCGACTTCGACGTCAGCTATCGCATGGCCCTGTCGGATCTTAGCGACAGCATGAACGGCAACCTCTCGCTCCGCCTGCTCGCGTCTCATTACATCAAGAACTATGAGAACGACGGCATCGTCGCGCCGACGGATACCGCCGGCCAAAACGATGGCGATGAAACGCCGAGCTGGACTTATCGAATCTCAGCGTCCTACTCGAACGATCCGTTCACGTTCACTTTGACGGGCCGCGGTGTCAGCAGCGGCACCATCTTGAACTCCAATATCGAGTGCACCACCGGCTGCCCCACCTCTACGGCCAGCAATCGCACCATCAACAACAATCATCTGGCGGGGGCGTTCTATTGGGACACCAATATCGCCTACAAACTCAGCAGTTACGCCGATGACGGTCTGGATGTCGAAACGTTCCTTAACGTCAAGAATTTGACGAATAAGGACCCCGTGATCGTTCCGGGCGGCCCGGCGGGCAGCGCTTACGGCACCATTTCCACCAACCAAGGCGTCTACGACGCTCTCGGTCGCGTGTTCCGCGCGGGCATCCGCTTCCGGATGTAAAAATTTCGAGAACTCACAAAAGGAGGGGCCAAAAGCCCCTCCTTTTTTTTCTATACTGTTTGAGATCGGGGCATGTTCCGGAAAAGTGTGTGCGGGTTTCCGATGAGAACATGCCCAAGATAAAAAAATCCAAGCACGCAGTTGCTTCAGTTCTGCCGATAAGACTCCTGGGAGGGACACCGGCCATGCGTATTCTTCGCTCATCGTTCGTCGCGCTTGCTCTGACACTCGGCGCCGCGGCGCCCGTATTCGCCGCCGCCGCGGCGCCTGAATTCAAAGTCGATCCGTTCTGGCCGCAGACGCTGCCGAACACCTGGGTGCTGGGCGAGATCTCCGGCCTTGCCGTGGATGCTGAGGACAATGTGTGGGTGATCCATCGCCCGCGCACCCTGACCGCGCGCGAGACCAAAGCCTCGCGCACCCCGCCGGCCGCGCCCTGCTGCATCGCCGCGCCGCCGGTGATCGCGTTCAGCCCGGAAGGCAAAGTGGTCGCGGCCTGGGGCGGTCCGGGACAAGGTTACGACTGGCCGTCGAGCGAACACGGCGTGACGGTCGATCCGCAAGGCAATGTCTGGATCCTCGGCAACGGCGATGGTCCGATCGCGGCCGACGGCAAGCCGGACCGTTCGAAGGCGGACGGCCATGCGATCAAGTTCACGCGCGACGGCAAGTTCCTGTTCCAACTCGGCAAGCCCGGCGCCACCAAGGGCAGCCTTGATAAGAACCAGCTCTCCAAGGCGCCCAAGATCGTGTTCGACGCGAAGGGCGAGGAAGCCTATATCGCGGACGGTTATGTGAATCACCGCGTCATCGTTTATGACGCCAAGACCGGCGCCTTCAAACGCATGTGGGGCGCTTACGGCAACGCGCCGACGGATAAGGATAAGCCGGGCGTCAATCCGAAGACAAATCTTCCCGATCAGATGGAAACCGTGCACTGCGTGGTGCGCGCCAACGACGGGCTGGTCTACGCCTGTGACCGCCAGAACCAGCGCATCCAGGTGTTCGAAAGCAGCGGCAAGTTCGTGAAGGAGTTCCTCTACAACATGCCGAATCTCGACCAGCGCATTCCGGGCCGCGTCGCCGATATGGCGATCTGGCAGGACAAGGCGCAGAGCTATCTCGTCATCGCGGACGGCAACTTTGAAACGGTGCGCATGGTAAGCCGCGAGAACGGTCAGGAAGTACGGACCTTCGGCCGCCAGGGCGCCTATGCCGGCGAGTTCTCGCGCCTGCATGTGATCACCACGGACTCGAAGGGCAATGTGTTCACGGGCGAAGCGGGCGGACACCGCGTCCAGAAGTTCGCGCCCAACACGCCGATTAAATAAGCCGCCGAACCTAGATAGAATGAGAAGGGAGGAGCCTTGCTCCTCCCTTTTTCTTTCAAGGATACGACTTTGCCAGATTCAAAAGCGCGCACCGAACCCGCGCCCTCGGCGTTCAAGGATTTCTTCAACACGGCGCTGGTGGAGGATATGGCCCACCATCTGCACCGCGTATGGCCGGGTTTCGACAAGAAGGGCTTCGCCGCCGCCGCGCTCGCCAATTTCTCCGCGTTGGAACTCAAGCAGCGGTCCCATCAGATCGCCAGGGCGCTCGGCGCCCACCTTCCTAAAGATGTACCCAGAGCGCTCCATATGCTGACCGCGTCCTTGCGCCCGCTCCGTGCGAACGGGGACCTCGATGACGATGCGAAGAAGGGCGTCGCGGGGTGGGCGATCCTGCCGTTCGGGGAATATGTGGCGGCAAACGGCCTCGCGCATGTGAAAGAATCGCTGGCCGCCTTGCGCGAACTCACCATCCGTAGCACCTCCGAATTCGCCATCCGGCCTTTTGTGCTCGCGCATCCCAAAGAGACCCTCGAGGTTCTGAAGCTTTGGTCAAAAGATAAGAACGAACATGTGCGCCGGCTGGTGTCGGAAGGCACGCGCCCGCGTCTTCCCTGGGGCATGCAGTTGAAGGCCTTCGTGAAAGACCCGGCGCCGATCCTGCCGCTGCTCGAGGCGCTGCGCGACGATCCGTCCGCATATGTGCGCCGGTCCGTCGCCAATAGTCTGAACGATATCGCCAAGGATCATCCGGATCTCGTCGCCGCGCTCGCGGGAAAGTGGCTGAAGGACGCCGGCGCCGAACGGGCGCGTTTGATCCGTCATGCCTGCCGGACGCTGATCAAGGCGGGCCACCGCGCCACCCTCACGGCGTTAGGTTATGCACCATCGGCCAAGGTCGAGCTTATGCAGTTCACTTTGAATCCCGCGCAGCTGACGTTCGGGAATGAGCTGACTCTAAAAGTTCAGCTCAAGAGCACGGCGAAGGTCCCGCAGAAGATCGTGCTCGATTATGTGCTGCATCACCGCAAGAAGAGCGGAACGTCGGCGAAGGTCTTCAAATGGAAGTCTTTTACCCTCGAAGCCGGCGGGACGATCGCGCTGGCGCGTAAACATGCGATCAAACGCATCACCACCCGGGTCTATTACCCGGGCGCCCATAAGGTCGAGGTGATGGTGAACGGCAACGTGCGCGGCGGGAAAAGCTTTACGCTTGTGATGTGAGCTTTCCCCGCCTCGGGAGCTTTAGGGCGTGTTGTCGTCGTCCGGAACGGACAACTGCATGCGGTCGTCGCCCGCGTTCAGATTGCGGACCGTAAGCAAATGATCTTCCCAATTGTCGGCGAACTCGCTCATCGCCTGGATCAAGACCTCCTCGAGGCTGAGGTCCATCTGAACGGCGAGATTGCGCAAGCGGGCGTCGAGGTCGAGGGGCACACCAAGACGCACACCGCCGGCGGCCGATTTCTTAACGGCGCGTTTTTTGGAAACGCGCTTCTTCGCGGCGCTTTTCTTCGTGGCGGGCGCTCGCTTTGGGCTTGTCTTCTTCTTGGCGGCTTTGCCGGCGGGTTTCTGCGCAGCTTTCTTTTTGGCCGTCGCCATGGGGAGCACCTCGGACGGGGGTTTTGTGATATGATAGCCCTTAATCCGCCGTATTTAGCCGTCAAAACCGCGCCTGTCAGGGGTTCTTTTTCACATGCTCGACCATGGCTAAGCGGCGCAAGTCCGAGGACGAGGGCGAGACCGGCGATGCGCGCGGCGCACCCGTGCGCAAGACGTCCGGCAAGGGCGCGACGTCCCGGCGGGGCCTCGCGCTCGCGGGTCTGCTTTTCACCAATGCGCTCGCGGCCCTGATCCTGCTCGGCGCGGTCGGCGCCGGGGTTCTAGGTTTTTTTGCCCTCGACCTTCCGGCGGTGGACGAAGCGGTCCTCACCCGGCGCCCCAATATCAAAGTGGTCGACGCCAATTCGTGGGAAATCGCGAACTTCGGCGATATCTATGGCCCGGCCATCGACTTGCGAAAACTGCCGCCCCATGTGGCCGGCGCGGTGATCGCGGTCGAGGACCGGCGCTTTTACGAACATCACGGCGTCGATCCGCGCGGACTGGCGCGCGCGATGTGGGTGAACCTGCAAGCCGGCGAAGTCGCCCAGGGCGGCTCTACCATCACCCAGCAGGTGGCCAAGAACCTGTTCCTGACCCCGGATCGGACGCTCTCGCGCAAAATCAAGGAAGCGCTTTTGGCGGTGAAGCTGGAACAGCGCTTCACCAAAGACGAAATTCTCGCGCTCTATCTGAACCGGGTTTATTTCGGCTCCGGCACGTACGGTATCGAAGCCGCCGCCGACCGCTACTTCGGCAAAAAAGCGAAGGACCTCACGGTCTATCAGGCGGCCATGCTCGCCGGGCTTCTGAAGGCGCCGTCGCGCTACAACCCGGTGCGCGATCCGGACCTTGCCAAGACCCGCACCGAAGTCGTGCTCTCGACCATGGTCGACACGGGCGTGCTGACGCCGGAGCAGGGCCAGACGGCGCTGAAGAACGCCAGCCGCGCGCTGAAAAGCGTGATCAATCCCACGGTTTATGGCCGCTATTTCGCAGATTGGATCGTCTCGCAGGCCGACGATTATGTCGGTTCCGTCGACCGCGACCTCGTCATCTACACCACCCTCGACGGCCGTCTGCAAAACGCGTCGGAAAAGATCCTCGTCAAACACCTGGATAAATCGGGCGAGAAGCTGAAGGTCGAGCAGGGCGCCATTGTGGTTCTCAATACCGACGGCGCCGTGCGCGCCATGGTCGGCGGCAAGGACTACGGTGAAAGTCAGTTCAACCGCGCGACCCAGGCCCTGCGTCAGCCGGGCTCGGCGTTCAAACCCTTCGTCTATGTCGCGGCCGTCGAAGCCGGCTACCGCCCCGACGACCTGGTCACCGACGCGCCGATAAAGATCGGCAAATGGAAGCCGCAGAACTTCACCAAGACCTATGAAGGTCCGGTCACGGTCGAGCGCGCGCTGTTCAAGTCGCTGAACACCGCCGCGGTCCGCCTCGCGCAGTTCGTCGGCCCGCGCGCGATTGTCGATACGGCGCATCGTTTGGGGATTTCCGAAGACCTGAAGCCCGAGCTGTCGCTGGCGCTGGGGTCGGGTGAAGTCACCTTGCTCGAACTCGCGGGCGCCTATGCGCCCTTCGCCAATGGTGGCTTCGGGGCGACCCCCTACGCGATCACCATGATCGCCGACCGCGAGGGAAAGATCCTTTATAAGCGCGGCGGCGGCGGTTTCGGCCGGGTCATGGAGCCGCCGGTCGTGGCCACCATGAATCATATGATGACCCAGGTGATCACCCAGGGCACCGGCACCGCCGCGGCCTTTGGAGTCCCCGCGGCCGGCAAGACCGGCACCAGCTCGGACTTCCGCGATGCCTGGATGATGGGATTCACCGCCGACTTCGTGGCCGGCGTTTGGGTCGGCAACGACGAAGGCGCGAGCATGAAGGGCGTCACCGGTGGCGGTCTGCCGGCGCTGATCTGGCGTGACGTCATGACCGAGGCCCATGTGGGCCATGAGCCGCGCCTCCTTCCCGGCATGGAGCCGGAGAACGAGGATTTCATCGGCCGCTTCCTCTCGGTTTTCAAAAGCTAAGACCGCGGCGCGGTTGGGCGGAGCCTTATTTCATTGGGCTTTTGCGCGGAAAAGTAGCGCGACTCCCAATGAAATCACGCTTTCTCTGTGTGGATAATCACAAAAAGGCCCGAAAAATCGATATTTCTTTGAAATTTTCTTTCAAATTTTCCGAGGTCCGGCGGTTTGGGTTGCCATAATCGTTAACGCCGCCCCGCATCCCCCAAGCTACTGAAATACAGTTCAAAATTTCCACCACGTTGGTGCTCTTAAGGGATGTAAACGCGTAATTTAATTTCAATTTAGACAGATCGTGGCGAGATCGCGCTCAACAAAGCAACGATCCACCTCCGTTTAACCATATTCACGCAAGAATATTTGGGTTGTCAGGATATTCGGCCGCTCCCAATTATCCGCCCAACACAAAGGCGCACCCCCATAAGGGGGGCCGACCGCGGAGAGTGGGGAGAGACGCTCTAACTGCGGACCGGGAGTTTTAGGTACCAACGAGAGCCAGCACACAACCGGAGCTGGCCGAGATCACAGGGAACACGACGATACAACGGGCGTTCACATCCCGGCGGCGGTGCTCTGTCGATTTAGACAAGGAAGACGTGCTGTGATCCGATCAAGCTTCCTCTCTCAGGCTGGCGCTGCTTTGCGCGCGTGTGTGGCTGCGCTCGCGTTTGCGGCCGCCGGCGCGACGGCGGCCCGGGCCGCCGATATCCCCTCTGACCTCTATATCGACCTGTCCTCCATCGTCGTCTCCAAGGACGAGCTCGTCTGCCTGGCGCTCAACGACTATTGGGAAGCGCGCAGCGAGACCATGGCGGGGCGTATCGCCGTCGCCCAGGTGGTCATGAACCGCGCGATGGATTCGCGCTTCCCCTCGAACATCTGCGAAGTGGTGAAGCAGAACTTCTTCCAGGGCGCGCTCAACAAGTGTCAGTTCTCGTGGTTCTGCGACGACCGCGCCGACACGCCGTATGAAGCCGACGCCTGGCGCACCTCGCTGAAAATCGCCGCGGCGATGCTGCAGAAAGACTCCTCGATTCCCGATCCCACGGGCGGCGCGCTTTGGTATCACGCCGATCATGTGCGCCCGTCGTGGACCGGCAACTATGAAACCACCACCATGATCGGCGGTCACGTCTTCTATCGCGATGCCGACCGCCCGAATCGCCAGCAGGCGCGCAAGCCGTTCATCTACCGCCTGAACGCCTTCGCGGAATATGTGAGCAAACACCAGGGCCGCCGCACGACGGCTGTGGCGTCCGCCGCCACGACCTCACCCGTACCGATGCAGCGCGGCCCCGCTCCGGTTCAGCCAATCGCGCGCTAAACCGGCGTCCCGGCGCGTTTCAGGATCACTGACGTAAGAGTCCAGCACCTCGTCGACGGTGCGCCAGAAGGCGCGCCCGTGATTGAGGTGCTTCAGGTGCGCGACCTCATGCGCGGCCACATAGGTGAGCACGGGCAGCGGCGCGAGGATCAGGCGCCAGGAAAAGGACAGGCGTCCGTCAGGGGCGCAGCTTCCCCAGCGTGAACGGGTATCGCGCACGGTCACGCGGCTGACCTTGCAGGCGATCGCGCCGGCCATCGTGTGGACCATGGGGGTCAGCACGCGGCGCGTTTCTTCCTTCAGCCAGTCCGTCATGCGGCGCGCCGCGAATTCGGGCTTGCCTGAAATCATCACCGTCTCGCCGTCGCGCCACACGCCGCCGCGGCTCTCGGGCGCGAGGCGCAAGGTATGATCCTTGCCGGCGATGGGAATGCTGGCGCCGTCGGCGAAGGGGATCGGCGCCGGCAGCGCGGACAGATGCCGCCTGATCCAGTCCACGCGGCCCGCCAGAAATTTCAATGTGACGGCGGCGCTCGCGCGCTTGGGCCGCACGAGGACAATTTGGCCCGCGCCCGGATCGAGGCGCACGCACAGCCGCCGGGCGCGCGGGTTGTGGACGCAGACGACGCGCGCGGCGAGATCGGCGGGCAGGGCCAGGGTCAGATCAAGCTCGACATCGAAGCCGGCGCCCGGTCTCATGGAACGACGTGGTCCTCCAGGGGGCCGGCATCGCGTTCCGAGACGACGCGTCCGCGCACGGAGATGCCCGCCGCGTGCACGCTTTCGGGATCTTGGGTGATGAGCGGGTGCCACGCGGGCAGGTCTTCGCCGGCGGCGACCAGCCGGTAGGCGCAGGTGTCCGGCAGCCAGGCGAGACCGGCGACATTATCCGGGGTCAGGACGACGCAATCGCGCACCAGCTTTTTGCGGCGCGGATAGTTCTTGCAGCGGCAGGTCTGGCTGTCGAGCAGCCGGCAGGCCACGTTGGTCTTGAGCGCGGGACCTTTTTTTTGCGCGATCTTATGCAGGCAGCACTGGCCGCATCCGTCGCACAAACTCTCCCATTCTTCCGCTGTCATCTCCGCCGGCGTTTTGGTGCGCCAGAAGGCGGCCCGCCTGGTCACTTCGCGACCTCACGACGGATATAGTCCGCGATGTCCTTGCCCGTCGCACCCGTGGAGAAGTGGGTCAGATATTTGCCTTCGGGATCCATGAGGAAGATGAGCCCGCTGTGCTCGACGGTGTACTCGCCCGTCTCCTTGCCTTCGGCGTCTTTCATCGGCGCCTTTCGATAAAACACGCGGAACGCCTTGGCGGCGGCCGTCACTTGATCGAGGGTCCCGGTCAGTCCAACGAAACGCGGATGGAACGCGCCCACATAAGCGCCCACCGCCTCGACCGTGTCGCGCTCGGGGTCGACGCTGATGAACACCGGCGTCACGCGCTCGCCGGCGGGGCCGGCCTGCTCGATACCCTCGGTCATGACTTGCAGAGTCAGCGGGCAGATGTCCGGGCAATGGGTGAAGCCGAAAAAGAGCAGGTGATAGCCGCCCAGAAGGTTGGCTTCGGTGAAAGTGTTGCCCTTCCCGTCGATCAGCGTGAACGGCCCGCCGATGGCCACCATGCCGCCGGTGTCGCCGGACGGCGTGGTCTGCGGGCGCATGCCGGGATAGTAGAGCGCGAGCATCGCAAAGGTGCCCAGAAGGATGATCGAGGCGATCAGAAGCCGGCGGATGATCATGGGCGCATCACTTCAATAACTGCAGGCGGCGGTCGATTTCGTTGCGCAGGGCCGAGCCTTCCTGCGTCGCTTTCTGCGCCTTCTGCCAGAAGCCGCGCGCGCCCGCCGTATCGCCCGTCTTCGCGCGGCCAAGGCCGGCGAGGTAGAGCGCTTCGGGATGTTCGGGCTGCAATTTCAGGATCTCGGCGACGGTGGTGTTCAGTTCCGCCGGCAGCGGCGCTTGCGCGTTCGGATCCACGTCCATCATCAGGAGGCCCGCGTACTGGAGACGCGGCGCGACGTCGGCGGGCTTGAGGGCGATGGCCTTCTTATAGGCCTCCCCGGCCTTATCCGGCTGGCGCAGCACGGTGTAGGAGCGGCCCAGCATCATCCAGCCGTCGTAGTCGGCGGGGTTCTGTTCAAGGCGCGCGGCGAGGCCCGCCACCATGCCCTCGATCATTTTGGTCTGTTCGGGATTGTCGGCCGGATCGGAGCCCGGCGCGGCCGGCGCGGCGGAGGCGGGCGCCGCGGGCTTGGCGGCCGCCATGGCTTGCGCGGTGGCTTTCGCGTCCTGGGGCAGAAGGTCCAGCGGATGTTTCGGTTCGACCGACATGGGTGCGATGCCGGCGTCCTGGGCCACGGCCGCCATCTGCTGGCGCACCATGTCCAGCCACGGCGCATCGGCGGGCGCGGTGCCCGTCAGATCGCGCCAAATGGCGATGGCGTTCTTGGCGTTACCGTTGCCGGCCTGCTCGAGGCCCAGATAGAAGCGCGCGCGCGAGTCGTTGCGGTCGAGGGTGAGCGCGCTCATCAGCGCGGCATGGGCATCCTCGGTGACCCGTCCGTTCTGCATCGCCGACAGCGCCTCGCCGAGGCTCGAATAGGCTTCTGCGTTCGGTTGCAGTTCGGTGAGACGTTTGAAGGCCTGCGCGGCCTCTTCGAAGCGGCCGAGCTCTCGGTAGGTGCGCCCCAGAATGGCATAGCCTTCCGGATTGTCGGGCTCGCTGGCGACGCGGGCCGCGAGACGGTCCACCAGCGCATCGATGTCGGACGTCGACATCTCTGCGTCGGCGCCGCGCGCTTCCAGCGCCGCGAGTTGCGCCTGCTCGGGATCGGGTGTGCCGACCTTCAGATAGACGCCGATGGCGATCAGCGGAACGGCCACGGCCGTGAGGCCGACGCCGATGATGCGCGAGCGACGGGTGCCGGTGGTCACCGTTTCGGCGGGGGCACGGCCGACCGCGAGGATGCGGCGCTGAATCTCAAGGCGCGCCGCGTCGGCTTCCGGCGCCGTCAGAACGCCGCGCGCGAGGTCGCGATCGACTTCCTTCAACTGATCCTGAAACACGGTGATGTCGTAATCCGCACGCGTGGCGGTGGACTGGCCGCGGCGCAGCACCGGCCAGGCGAGCACGGCGACAACAGCAAGACTGATCCCAAGCGCGATCCAAATCATGGCGTGCGCTCTCCGGGCGCGAGTTCTTCAAGCGCGGCTTTTTCCTCGGGGCTCAGCGGAGCCGGGCCGGCGACGGGCGTGCCTTTAAGACGCCGGTACACCACGAACGCGCCGAGGAGAAGTACGATGAACGGGCCGAACCACAGGAGATAGGTGCTCGCCATGAAACGGGGTTTGAGAAGGACGTAGTCGCCGTAACGGCTGACGAGGAACTGAATGACCTGATCGTTGCTGTCGCCGGCCAGGATGCGCGTGCGCAGCAAGAGGCGCATGTCCTTGGCGATGTCGGCGTTGGACTCATCGATGGTCTCGTTCTGGCAGACCACGCAGCGCAGGTGCTTGCTGACCTCGCGGGCGCGCGCTTCAAGGACCGGATCTTTCAGCATCTCGCTCGGCTCGACGGCATGAACCGCGCCGGCGAAGAAAAGGGCGAACAGAAGGACGAAGATTCTCATTTATTGAGCTGTGCGATGAGGGGCTGGATGGTGTCGCGCCACATTTCGCGGGTGATGATCCCGCTGACCTTGTAGCGAATGATGCCTTCCTTATCGATGAGGAAGGATTCCGGCGCGGCGGTCACGCCGAGGTTGATGATGGTCTGGCTATGCGGGTCCTGGCCGATCTTGGTGAACGGGTTCCCGTATTTCTCCAGCCACGCGAGGCTGCGTTCCGGCGTGTCACGCCAGGCGATCCCATAGATCGGAATTTCACCGGTCTTGGCGATCTCCATCAGGAACGGATGTTCGACCGTACAGGCCACGCACCAGGAGCCCCAGACGTTGATGAGGCTTACCTTGCCTTTGATGTCGGCGCTGGTCAGCCCCTCGCCGAGACCCGGCAGGGGCGGAAGGTTGAACTCCGGCGCAGGCGTGTTCAACAGCACGGTCGGAATGACCTTTGGATCATAGCCGCCCGAAATGTCCGACAGGCGCTTGGCGAACACGCCGCCGAGGGCCAGTACGGCCACGAGCGGAACGAGGTACGGCCAGCGCTTGGCGCGCGGTTTCGTGCCGGGAGCGGGTGTATCGGTCATTCCGCAGCCACCGGAACAGCGGTCGCGGCGACGGCCGCGCGGCGCGGGGCGCCGACACGGTGACGGCGATCCGTCAACGAGACAAGGCCGCCGAAGCCCATGAGCAGGATGCCGTACCACAGGAAGGGCACCAGCGGCTCATGATAGAAACGCGTCACGTAGGCGCCGTTGTCGCCCTGCGCTTCGCCGAGAGTCGTCAAAAGATCCGAGGCGTAGGTGGTGTGGATCGAGGAGAAGGTGGTCTGTTCCGGCGGTTGCACGAAGGCGCGGCGTTCCGGATGCAAGGTCGCCACCAGCTTGTCGCCGCGTTTGACCTCGATGGTCGCGCGTTCGGCGGTGTAGTTGGATCCCGGCACTTCCGTTACGCCCTGGAACGTCAGGGCATAACCGGCGAGCTGCACGGTTTCGCCCGGCGCCTGAACCTGAATGGTTTCGCTCTTCCAGGCCGATGCGCCCGACACACCGGCGATCAGGACCGCCATGCCGAAGTGGGCGATGGTCATGCCGTGCGCGGCGCGCGGCAGGTTCGTAATGCGCGCCCAGGAGCCGCTGCGGCCGAATTTCACGCGCTCGGTCCATTCGATGAGGCTGGAGGCGGCCAGCCACACGGCCAGGCCGATGCCGAAGGCGCCGCCGATGTCCGTGATGCTGAAACCCGCGACGACCATGGTCACGGCGATGGCGGCGACGGACAGACCCGCCGCGACCTTGAGGCGCGACAGCGCGCCCGCGAGATCGCCGCGCTTCCACGCGAGGAGTGGCCCGATGCCCATCAGAAGGATCAGCGGGATCATCAGCGGGATGAACACGCCGTTGAAGTACGGCGAGCCCACCGAGATGCGTCCGCCCGCGAGGGTTTCGGTGATGAGCGGATACAAGGTGCCGAGCAGCACGGTTGCGCAGGCCGTGGTGAGCAGGAGGTTGTTGATGAGCAGGCCGCCCTCACGCGAGATCGGCGCGAAGACACCGCCGCCTTCCATCTGCGGCGCACGAATGGCGTAAAGAGTCAGCGAGCCACCAATCGCAACGGCGAGCAGGATCAGGATGAACACGCCGCGCGTCGGGTCCGAGGCGAAGGCGTGCACGGAGGTCAAGACGCCCGAGCGCACCAGGAACGTGCCCAAGAGGGACATGGAGAAGGTGATGATGGCCAGGAGGATGGTCCAGCTCTTCAGGGCTTCGCGTTTCTCGACCACGATCGCGGAGTGAAGCAGCGCGGTGCCCGTGAGCCAGGGAATGAAGGAGGCGTTCTCTACCGGATCCCACATCCACCAGCCGCCCCAGCCGAGGGTGTAATAGGCCCACCAGCTGCCGAGACCGATGCCGAGGGTGAGCGAGGTCCAGGCCGCCAACGTCCATGGGCGCACCCAGCGCGCCCAGGCGGCGTCCACGCGGCCTTCGATCAGGGCGGCCACCGCAAAGGAGAAGGCCATCGAGAAGCCGACGTAACCGAAGTAGAGCATCGGCGGATGCACGGCGAGGCCGGGATCCTGCAAGATCGGGTTGAGGCCGTTTCCTTCCGCCGGTGCCGGGAACAGGCGCAGGAACGGGTTCGAGGTGAACAGGATGAAGGCGATGAAACCGATGCTGATCATGCCCTGCACGGCCAGCGCGCGGGCGCGCAAGGCGGGCGGCAGATTGCGGCCGAGCACGGCGACAAGCGCGCCGAAGACCGACAGGATCGTGACCCAAAGGACAAGCGAGCCCTCGTGGTTCCCCCACACGCCGCTGATCTTGTAGATGAGCGGCTTGGCGGAGTGGGAGTTCTCGTAAACGCCGACGACGGAAAAATCCGACGTGACGTAAGCATGGATCAGCGTGGCGAAAGCGAAAGCGACGAGGACGAATTGCAGCACGGCCGACTGGCGCGCGACGTTCATCCAAGCGACGTTGCCGCGCGCGGCGCCGATCAGCGGCACGATCGCCTGGATCAGGGCCACGGCGAGAGCAAGAGCGAGCGCGAAGTGTCCTAGCTCGATAATCATATAGTCGCCTCGTTTACGAGTTCAGCGCGTCAGTTGTTGTTCATACCGGTGTCTTTTATTCCAGTGGGCGGCGCTTCGCCCTCTTTCCAGTGGCCGCTGTCCTTGAGGGCTTTGGCCACTTCAGGCGGCATGTAGTTCTCGTCGTGCTTGGCGAGCACGTTGCTGGCCACGAACACGCCGTTGTTCATGCGTCCCTCGGCCACCACGCCCTGGCCTTCCCGGAACAGATCCGGGAGGATGCCGACATATTTCACCTTCACGCTTTCGGCGGCATCGGCGAGATCGAAGGCGATGTTTTGCCCTTCTTTCACCAGGCTTCCGCCCACGACGATGCCGCCGATCCGGCAGCGCTGCTCGCATACCGGCTTCGCGGCGATATCTTTCGGGCTGTAGAAGAACACGACGTTGTCCTGGAACGCCGTGAGCACGAGCGCGGCGCCGGCGCCGAGGCCGAGCAGGCCGAGAAGGACGAAATAGAGTCTACGCCGTTTGCGGGTCATCGCCGGTTCGCTTTCAGGTCTTCAAATTCACGCTCGCGCGCTTTCAAGGTGCGGCGCGAGATCACCAGCATCCCGACAAGCGCGGCCGCCGCGAGGCCATAGGCGGTCCATACCCACGCGGCATAACCGCCCATATCGATAAAAGCCGCGAAATTTTCAAAAGCCATGGCCGTCACTCCGCCGGCTGCGCGGCCGAGTGGCCGGCGATCTGCGACAGGCGCGCGTTGCGGATTTTCGCCGCGAGCAATTCACTGCGCAGGCGCAGCACCAGGAGCGCGAAGTAGAACATCGTGAACGCGCCCATCATCAGGAAGAGCGGCAAGAGGATGGAGCCGTGCACGGAACTGCCCACGCCTTCCTTGCCGGCCTTGAGGATCGAGGGCTGGTGAAGCGTGTTCCACCATTCCACCGAGAAATGGATGATCGGCACATTGACCGAGCCGACCAGCGCGAGCACGGCGGCGGCCTTGTCGCCGCGCTCGGAATCCTCGAAGGCGTCGGCGAGGGCGATGTAGCCGATATAGAGGAAGAAGAGGATGAGCGTGGACGTGAGGCGCGCATCCCACACCCAGAACGTGCCCCACATCGGCTGCCCCCACAGCATGCCGGTGATCAGCGCGAGCGCGCAGAACACCGCGCCCATGGGCGCGGACGCGCGCGCCGCGATGCTGGCCATGGGATGGCGCCAGATGAGGAACATGGCGCTGTTCGCGGCGATGATCCCGTAGATCATCATCATCAGCCACGCCGAGGAAACGTGGATGTACATGATGCGCACGGTCTCGCCCTGCTGGTAGTCCGGCGGCGAGAACATCAGCGCGACCGGGATGGCGGCGGCGAACAGAAGAAGGCACAGGCCGGCCACCCATGGATAGATGGCGTTGGCGATGCGCATGAACTGCGTCGGGTTGGCGTACTTATGCACGAACTGTCCTCAAGCTGGGCTGGTTTAGCGCGCGGAAAGGGCGCACCGCCAGCGCTAATAATATAGGGCTAAAGCCCTGGAAATCCGACATCTCTCGCGTGAAATCCCCGGGTGGACACACGTTGTTACCGCTCTGATACCTATTCGGCGGCTTGCCGCAGCGCAGCAGCGGTGCCGAAGGGACAGAGCGTGATGGCGATCAAGGCAAAACCGCCCAAAATCGACAGCATCGGCGCGCTTGGCATGCCGGTCAGCGCCGCTTCCACGGCGGCGGTGCCGAAGATCAACACCGGAATGTAGAGCGGCAACACGAGCAGCGAGAGCAATACGCCGCCGCGCCGCGCGCCCAGCACCAGGGCCGCGCCCAGGGCGCCGACGAGGCTGACGGTCGGCGTGCCGAGCAGCAGCGCGAGCACGAGGGTGCCGTACCCCTCGGCGGGAAGCTGCAAGGTGATCGCCAAAATGGGCGACATGATGATCAAGGGAACGCCGGTGGTCAGCCAATGCGCGATGACTTTCGCCAGCACCACGAAAGTCATGGACTGGCCGTTGAGAAGAAGCTGGTCGAGGGTGCCGTCTTCGAAGTCGACCGTGAACACACGATCGAGTGAGAGCAGGGCCGCGAGCAACGCCGCGACCCACACCACACCCGCGGCGATGCGCGACAGGATCTCCGCTTCGGGTCCGACGCCGAAGGGAAAAAGCACGGTGGCGATGGCGAAAAACGCGATGACGGTGAGGCTGTCCGCGCTTTGGCGCAGGGCCAGCTTGAGATCGCGCGATAAAAGCGCCGTGAATACGCTCATGTTTCGTCCCACGGCATGACGTTTGTGGGCGTGAATTTATCGAGCGCGAGGGTCGTGCCGCCGGTCACCAGATCGGCGCCGTGGCTGGCCAACACGACCATGCCGCCGCGGGCGCGGTGATCGGCGATGGTTTGGGTGAGCGCGTTCAGCGAGCGGTCATCGAGCGTGTTGGCGGGTTCATCCAAAAGCCACAGCGGGGCGGGGCTTGCGATCAGGCGCGCGAGCGCGAGGCGATGACGCTGACCGGCCGAAAGCAGCCGCGCCGGAAAATCGGCGAGCGCGGCGAGACCAAAGGCCTCCATGGCTTTGACCACGAGGGCGGTCTCGCGCGTCCCCCAGAAGTCCGCCCAGAAGGCGAGATTCTCGCGCACGGTGAAGGCGGGTTTGATCGCGTCGAGGTGACCGATGAAGCGCAGATGCCTGCCATGGGCTTCGGGATCCGCGAGCGCGGCGCCCGACCAGTTGAGCCGGCCGGCGATGGGGCGGGCCAGGCCGGCCATCAGGCGCAGGAGGGTGGTTTTGCCGCTGCCGTTGGGGCCGCGCAGGACGACGGCCCCGCCGGACGCGACGGAAAAGCCGAGCCCGGTGAAAACCAGCCGCCCGCCGCGCCGGCAGATGAGGTTTTCGCCCGAAAAGGTAGCTGTTTCAAAGGTGTCGCTGGTGCTCACGGCCCGGACCATAGCAGAGGATTTCCGGGGCGCCAGGGCTTATGCGGGAAGAAAAAATTGGCGGCCGGCGTGGGTTGGGGGAGAGGGGGTGCGCCGGCCGCCAGTTGGTCTTTTGGTGAAACGACAGGGGGGTCATTTCACCGGTGAAAAGTCCGCCCGAAGGAGCGAAGGGCGTCTTTTCCCATGGCCCTTATCTAACGCTGGGAATATGGCCCTTTTGGGGTACCACCGAAGGTGTGGGTAAGTTCGCGCGGGGTCCGCTACGGATTCAAAAAACCCTAATAGTCCCAAAGTGTTGGCAATGATTTTTGCACTGCGCAACCCCTGGACTTTATGGCCGATATGTGGATGATGCCGACTTGGAGAAAACCGGGACGTCAAGCCGGGGTGGGGACAGCACGCAGCGCGGGTATCGGCCAAACCGATACAGCCAGGCGCGACCCTTCCTTTCGGCTCACACCGTCCCTTTTGTATGCGCGGTCAAGGAGCCCCAAATGCGTCTTAGCGGTCACGACAGTCTGAAAACCCGTCGCACTCTTACGGTTGGCGGGACGAGCTACGATTACTTCAGCCTTCCGGCGGCCGCGGAAAAGCTCGGCGATGTCTCGCGCCTTCCCTTCTCGATGAAGGTGCTCCTCGAAAACCTCCTGCGCTTCGAAGACGGCTCGTCCGTCACCCCCGATCACTTGAAGGCTCTCGTCGGCTGGCTGAAAGACAAGAAGTCGGATCAGGAAATCGCATACCGCCCCGCGCGCGTGCTGATGCAGGACTTCACCGGCGTGCCGGCGGTGGTCGACCTGGCCGCGATGCGCGAAGCCATCAAGTCGCTCGGCGGCGATCCGCAGAAGATCAATCCGCTCTCGCCCGTCGATCTCGTCATCGACCACTCGGTGATGGTCGACGCTTACGCGAGTTCCACCGCGCTGCAGCAGAACATCGATCTCGAGTTCGCGCGTAACGGCGAGCGCTATCAGTTCCTGCGGTGGGGCCAGATGGGCTTCAACAACTTCCGCGTCGTTCCGCCGGGCACCGGCATCTGTCACCAGGTGAACGTCGAATATCTCGCGCAGGTCGTCTGGACCGGCGAAGAAGGCGGCAAGACGCTGGCCTACCCGGACACGCTCGTCGGGACCGACTCGCACACCACCATGGTGAACGGCCTGGCCGTCCTGGGGTGGGGCGTGGGCGGCATCGAAGCCGAAGCGGCCATGCTCGGCCAGCCGACGCCGATGCTCATCCCGGAAGTGATCGGTTTCAAGCTCACCGGCAAGATGAAGGAAGGCACCACGGCGACCGACCTCGTGCTCACCGTCACGCAGATGCTGCGCAAGAAGGGCGTGGTCGGCAAGTTCGTGGAATTCTACGGCCCCGGCCTCAACGATCTGTCGCTCACCGACCGCGCGACCATCGCCAACATGGCCCCGGAATACGGCGCGACCTGCGGCTTCTTCCCGATCGACACCGAAACCTGCCGCTTCCTCGCCTTCTCGGGCCGCGATCCGCAGCGCGTCGCGCTCGTTGAACAGTATGCGAAAGCGCAAGGCATGTGGCGCGACGAAAACACCCCGGACCCGGTGTTCACCGATACCCTCTCGCTCGACATGAGCACGGTGGAACCCTCGCTCGCCGGTCCGAAGCGTCCGCAGGACCGCGTGACGCTGTCCAGCGCCGCGTCGGAATTCGCCAAGGCGCTCAAAGACGGTTTCAACCACCCGATGCCGGTGTCGAGCGATGTCGCCGGCCTGACGGGTGCCGGCGCCAAGGCGAAGCTGGAAGACGGCGACGTCGTGATCGCCGCCATCACGTCGTGCACCAACACCTCCAATCCTTCCGTGCTGTTCGCCGCCGGTCTGCTGGCGCGTAAAGCGCGCGAGAAGGGCCTCACCCGCAAGCCGTGGGTGAAGAGCTCGCTCGCGCCCGGCTCGCAGGTCGTCACCGACTATCTGACGAAGGCCGGTCTGCAGGCCGATCTCGACGCGCTCGGTTTCAACACGGTGGGTTACGGCTGCACGACCTGCATCGGTAACTCGGGCCCGCTCGACGACAATATCGCCAAGTCCGTTGAAGGCGGCGATCTCGTCGTCACCGCGGTGCTGTCCGGCAACCGCAACTTCGAAGGCCGCATCAGCCCGCATGTGAAGGCGAACTATCTCGCCTCGCCGCCTCTGGTCGTCGCCTACGCGCTGTTCGGCACGATGTTCAAGGACATCACCACGGAAGCCCTCGGCACCGGCAAGGACGGCAAGCCCGTCTACCTCAAGGACATCTGGCCGACGTCGAAGGAAGTCTCGGAGTTCATCGAGCGGTTCCTGACCCGCGAAATGTTCGCCAGCCGCTACTCCGACGTGTTCAAGGGTCCGGCCCCGTGGCAGGCCGTGAAGGCCTCGAAGAGCGAGACCTATACCTGGGATACGAAATCGACCTACGTCGCCAACCCGCCGTACTTTACCGGCATGGGCAAGACGCCGAAGCCGCTGTCGGATATCAAGGGCGCTCGCCCGATGGCCATCCTCGGCGATTCGGTGACCACCGACCACATCTCGCCCGCCGGCTCGATCAAGAAGGACAGCCCGGCCGGCAAGTACCTGATGGCGCACGGCGTGGAACCGAAGGACTTCAATTCCTACGGCGCGCGCCGCGGCCACCACGAAGTCATGATGCGCGGCACCTTCGCCAACATCCGCATCAAGAACGAAATGGTGCCCGGCGTCGAAGGCGGCATCACCAAGCATCAGCCGACCGGCGAAGTCATGCCGATCTATGACGCCGCCATGAAGTACCAGGCCGAAGGCACGCCGCTTGTCGTCGTCGCCGGCAAGGAATACGGCACCGGCTCGTCGCGCGACTGGGCCGCGAAGGGCACTAATTTGCTCGGCGTGAAGGCTGTGCTGGTGGAAAGCTTCGAGCGTATCCACCGTTCGAACCTGGTCGGCATGGGCGTGCTGCCGCTGCAGTTCAAGGGCGACATGACCCGCAAGAGCCTGAACCTCGACGGCACCGAAACCTTCGACATCACCGGCGTCAATTCCCTGAAGCCGCTCGGCGATGTCAGCGTCACGATCCACCGTGCCAACGGCAAGAGCGAGACGATCACGGTCCAGTGCCGCATCGATACGGCCGGCGAACTCGACTACTACCAGAGCGGCGGCGTGCTGCACTACGTGCTGCGCACGCTGGCGGCTTAGGCGCGGACGGCGCGGGCTTCCGCGCCGTGTCGCTGCTCAACGCCGACTCACTTCTGGCTCAGGCGATCGCCGCGCAGAACGCGAATGATTTCGCGCGCGCGGCGGCGCTCTATCAGCAGGTGATCGCGCTCGCCCCAGGCCGGCCCGAGGCCTACGTCAATCTCGGCCTCATGCATCAGAACTCCGGCCGGCTTGAGGCCGCGGAAAAACTGTATCGCGGGGCCATTAAGGTCGCGCCGAAGCTGGCCGTTGCGCATCTCAATCTCGGCGTCGTGCATGTGCAGCGCCGCGAGGAAGAGGCCGCGCTCGGCTGCTTCCAACAGGTCCTGAAGCTCGAGCCCAACCGGAAAGACGTGCTTCTCAATCTCGCGGGCGTGTACGAACGCACGGGCAAAGTCGAAAGCGCCGCGAAGGCGCTCGATCGCCTCGTCGCGCTCGCCCCCGGCGACATCACCGCCAACATGGCGCGGGCGAATGCCTTGTTCATGCTGGGGCGGTGGAAAGACGCGTGGAGCTCTTACCACCGGCGTCACGCGATTTTCTGGGGCGAGGGCCGCGCGCTTCCGGGCCGCCCCTGGCGCGGCGAGGACATCGCGGGCAAGACCGTGCTCCTGTCCTTCGAGCAGGGCCTCGGCGAACAGATCATGTTCGCCTCCATGGTCCCCGAGATCGCGCGCGCGGCGAAACATGTCGTCGTCGAGTGCGAAACACGCCTTGTGGCTTTGTTCCAGCGCTCGTTCCCCGGCGTGGAGGTCGTGCCCTGGAGCGCCGACTGGCATCCGCGGGTGCGCGGCGCCGATATCGATTTTCACGCAGCGCTTGGTGACCCGGGCCTATGGCTGCGCGATAGTTTTGAGAAATTCTCCGCGCACGACGGCTATCTTGTTCCCGATGCCACACGCGTCGCCGATATTCGCGCTCACACCGCGGCGATGGCGAACGGCAAGCGGATCGCGGGCCTTGCCTGGCACAGCGCCGCCATTCCCTTCGGTCCGCAGAAAAGCATTCCGCCCGCCGCTCTCGCGCCGCTGCTCGCGCGCGAGGATATTTTCTGGATCAATCTTCAGCACGGCCCCGCGCGCGGCGAAATCGGCCCGCCCTTGTGGACCGATCCCGCGATCGATCCTTCCGGCGACTTCGATCCGCTCACCGCGCAGATCGCCGCGCTCGATATCGTTGTCAGCGCAAGCACCGCCACGGCCCATGTGGCCGGCGCCATTGGCAAAGAGGCGCTGCTCATCCTTCCCAAGGTTCTCGGACGCCATTGGTATTGGTTCCCCGAGCGCGATGCGAACCCCTGGTATCCGGCGGTGAAAACCTTCGTTCAAGAGCGCGACGGCGTTTGGGACGACGCGGTCACCCGCGTCTTGGCCGCGCTCTGATTGAGGCACGGTCGCATTGCACCGCCCCGACGGCGGCTAGGATGTGATCGGTCTCGGCGTCGCCGTTGAACGCCTCCGGGCGGAGGCGTTCAAATGAGTTACAGGCCTTTTTCCATAACGCGCGCGAGCCTGCGGGCAAACGCCGCCGGGTCGGGCACCGCCTCGCCTTCGACAATGCGCGCCTGGTCGAGCAGCAGAAGCGCCGCGTCGTTCAGGGATTCGCCGTCGAGGGATTCGATGCGCTTGATCAACGCGTGCTTCGGATTGACCTCGAGGACCTTGCGGATGCCGAGATCGGCCCCTTCGCCATGCTGTCTCAGCATGCGCGCAAGATGCAGGCTCATGCCCCCGGTATCGGCCACGAGGCAGACCGGGCTTTCGGTCAAGCGCACCGACACGCGAACGTCGGCGACGGCGTCGCCGAGCGCCGTCTTCAGCTTGGCGATGGCGTCCGCCACATCGGCGGCGGGTTCTTCGGGCTTCTCTTCGGCGCCCTTCACTTTGGAAAGATCGGTGCCGGCTTCCGCCACCGACTTGAACGGCTTCTTGTCGTAGGCGTTCACCGACGGCACCCAGAACTCGTCGATGGGGTCGGTGAGCAGAAGCACTTCGATGCCCTTCGCCGCAAAGCCTTCGAGCTGCGGGCTGGCCTTCAGCGCATCGAGCTTTTCGCCCGTGATGTAATAGATCGCCTCCTGGCCGTCCTTCATGCGGGCCACATAGTCCTTCAGGCTCACCATGTCGCCGGCGGTGGTGGTGAGGCGCGCGAGATCGAGCAGGTCCTCACGGCGTTCGAAGTCCTCGTAGAGACCTTCCTTGAAGACCGGACCGAAGGTCTTCCAGAACGTGCCGTAAGCCTCCTGATCGGCGGCGCGGTCCTTGAGGTCCTTGAGGAGGCGTTTCACGAGGCCGCCCTGGATCTTGCGCAGCATCGGGTTGTCCTGAAGCATCTCGCGGCTGATGTTCAGCGGCAGATCCGAGGAATCCACCACGCCGCGTACGAAACGGAGATAGCGCGGCAGCATGCCGTCCAGTGAATCCGAGATGAACACGCGGTTCACATACAGCCGCACCTGACCTTTGCGTTCCGGGTGGAACAGGTCGAAAGGCTTTTGCGACGGGATGAACAGGAGCGCGGTGTATTCGATCGCGCCCTCGGCGCGGTAGTGCAGCGTATGCCAGGGCTCGTCAAAGCCGTGTCCGATGCTGTGATAGAACTCGGTGTACTGCTCCGGCGTGATCTCGCTCTTGGAGCGCATCCACAGGGCCGACGCGCTGTTGAGGGTTTCGTCCTTCGCCTCGGCCTCGCCGGCTTGAGCGTCCAGGATCACCGGCAACGCGATGTGATCGGAGTAGGTCTTCACAACGTGGCGCAAGCGATGGGCGTCGAGGAAGTCTTCGGCGTCGGCTTTGAGATGCAGCGTGATGCGCGTGCCGCGGGCGGCGTCGGAGCGCTCGCCGACGCTGAATTCGCCCTTGCCGTCGCTGGTCCATATCCAGCCGTGAGATTCACCGGCCTTGCGCGAGATCACTTCGACTTTGTCGGCGACCATGAAGGCCGAATAGAAGCCCACGCCGAACTGGCCGATCAGGTTCACGTCCTTGGACTTGGCATCTTTGTCTTTCGCCAGCGCTTTGACGAATTCCGACGTGCCGGACTTGGCGATGGTGCCGAGGTTGGCGATCAGTTCGTCGCGCGACATGCCGATGCCGTTGTCGGCGACGGTCAGTGTCTTCGCGGCTTTGTCGAACGAGATGTGGATGGCAAAGTCCGCGCCGCCGTCTTCCAGCAATTTGGATTCCGTGAGGGCGGCGTAGCGCAGCTTGTCGCAGGCGTCCGACGCGTTTGAAATCAGCTCGCGCAGGAAGATCTCGCGGTTCGAATAAAGCGAGTGGACGACGATATCGAGAAGTTTGGCGACTTCGGCCTGGAACGCGCGCGTTTCCGGCGCGGAGGTTGTGGTGCTCATAGGCTGATCCCGTGCGAGGATTTGAAATTCGTGGTTGGGCCCGGACCAAAGGGAGACTCGGGCGGCGCAGATATGTGTCGGTCTACCCGATCTGGCAAGAGGCTCCAGCGCTTGTTCGCATTGTCTTTTTCGCGCCGATAAGGATCTGAAGCAGTTGCTCTCGGACCTCTGAAGTCCCATCATCATGGATGGGGGTGCTCCTGATCCGTCCGACGGCGGCGATCAGGGACAAAGGGGTCGAGTCTAAGTCAGTCGAGTTTGAATCAACAGTACGGAGCCTGAAATGCAAGTCCCAGTCCAGATTTCCTTCCACGGTCTCGACTCGTCTGAAGCGGTCGAAACGCGGATCCGGGAGAAGGTTGCGAAACTGGAGACGTACTTCGATCGGATAACCGGATGCCGGGTGGTTGTAGAGCGGCATCACAGAAATACCCACGCCAGCGCCAACGGCCAGCCGTACCACATTTCAATCGTGCTGGAAGTGCCGGGTGACGAGTTGGTCGTGAAGCGCGATCCCAAGCGCGACGAAAGCCTGAAAGATCATGAGGACATTCAAATTGCGTTGCGCGACGCCTTCGCGGCCATGGAACGCCAGCTCAAGGACTACACGCGCCGCCGGCGCGAGGGTCGCGGCGGGAAAGAAGTCGCGCGCGAAATCAACGAGGGGTTCTAAACCCCTCCTTCCCGGAGGATAGACGCGGGCCGTGACCGCCGATTCCCGTTCCGAGCCGGCGCCGGTGCCTCGCATCGGCGCCGTCACGGCCGTGCTTGGACCTACCAACACCGGTAAAACCTACCTCGCCATGGACCGCATGCTCGGTCATGCCAGCGGCATGATCGGCTTTCCGTTGCGGCTGCTCGCGCGTGAGAACTACGACCGCGTCGTCCGTGCGCGCGGCGCGGGCGTGGTCGCGCTCATCACCGGCGAGGAGAAAATCGTCCCGCCGAATCCGCGTTATTACATCTGTACCGTCGAGAGCATGCCGCTCGACCGCGAAGTCGCGTTTCTTTGTGTCGACGAAATCCAACTCGCCGCCGATTCCGACCGGGGCCACGTCTTCACGCACCGGCTTTTGCATGCGCGCGGCGCCGTCGAGACCATGTTCCTCGGCGCCGAGACCGTCAAACCGCTGATCCGGCGCCTTGTGCCGGGTGTGGAGTTCGTCACGCGTCCGCGGTTCTCAAAGCTCACCTATACCGGCGCGAAGAAACTGACACGCTTGCCGCGCCGCTCGGCGGTCGTGGCGTTTTCCGTGTCCGAGGTTTACGGCATCGCGGAGCTTATCCGCCGTCATCGCGGCGGCGCGGCCGTCGTGATGGGCGCGCTTTCGCCGCGGACCCGCAACGCCCAGGTCGCGCTCTACCAAAGCGGCGACGTGGACTACATGGTCGCGACGGACGCGATCGGCATGGGCCTCAACATGGATGTCGACCATGTGGCTTTCGCCTCCATGAGCAAGTTCGACGGCCGCGCGCCGCGCCCCCTCAACGCCTCGGAAGTCGCCCAGATCGCCGGGCGCGCGGGCCGTCACATGAATGACGGTACTTTCGGCGTGACGGCGGAATTGCCCGAGATCGAGCCCGAGATCGTCGCGCGCGTGGAATCGCACGAGTTTCCCCCGCTCCAGAGTTTGTATTGGCGCAACAGCGAACTGCGGTTCACCTCGCTCGAAGCGCTTCTCTCTTCGCTCAAGTATCCGCCGCCGTCGCCCTCCCTGGTGCGCCCGCCGCCGGCCGACGACCAGTTAGTGCTCGAGGCCATGACGAAGGACGCGGTTGTGCGTGAGCGCGCCGTTTCACCGGCGCGCCTGCGCCTGTTGTGGGACGTCGCCCAGGTGCCGGACTTCCGCAAAGTTCGCCCGGAGCTCCACAGCCGCCTGATGGCGCAGGTCTACGACCACCTCACCCACGGCGACGAAGTCATGCCAAACGACTGGATCGCCGGGCATGTGGACCGCCTCAACCGCACCGACGGCGATATCCATGTGCTCATGGACCGTATCGCGGCGATCCGTACCTGGACTTATCTTTCACACCGCGGCGACTGGATGCCGGATGGGCGCGAATGGCAGGAGAAGACGCGCGAGGTCGAAGACCGGCTGTCGGACGCCTTGCACGACAAGCTCACCAAGCAATTTGTCGACAGCCGTACGGCCCATCTGGTGAAGCGTCTGCGCGGCGACGATCTGATGGCCGCCGATATCGCCGCCGACGGCGTGGTGAGTGTGGACGGTCACCGGCTCGGTCATCTGGAAGGATTGCGATTCCGCGCGGACCGCACCGGGCTCAAGGCCGCCGACAAAGCCGTGCTCAATGCCGCCAATGCCGCGCTCAGGCCCCTGATCGCCGCGCGCATCGAAACGATCCTCGCAGCGGACGACAAAGACATCTCCCTCGACGATGAGGCGCGGATCGTCTGGCAGGGCGAGGCGGTTGCCGTGCTCGCCGGCGGCAGCGAACCCTTAAGGCCGCAAATCGAGTTGCCGCCGGATGAGCGCATTGAACCGGCCGATCGTCTGAAACTCGAAGCGCGTTTACGCGCCTGGCTCAGCGCGCATATCGGCCATCTGCTCGAACCGCTGGCAAAAGCGCGGCAAGACGCCGCCCCGCCGGCGGTGCGCGGCATTCTGTTCCATCTCACCGAGACCCTCGGCGTCGTGCCGCGCGCCGTCGTCGAGCAGCAGCTGAAAGCCTTGAGCGCGGCGGACCGCAAGGCGCTCGCGCGCGCCGGGGTGCGTTTCGGCGTGGAGCATGTTTTCATGCCGGCGCTTCTGAAAGCCGCGCCGGCGCGTTTGCGCGGTCAGCTCTGGATCGCCGGTCACCGCGACACTCCAGCCCCGCGTCTGCCCGCCCCGGGCCGCGTCTCGATCCCGCTCGCATCCGGTGTGCCCCACGACTTCTACCACGCCTGCGGCTATCAGCCGGTGAGCGGCGCCGGCTATCGCATCGACATGCTCGAGCGCTTTGCCGCGGCCGCGCGGAAACTCGCGCGCGAGAAGACCGGTGTTTTGCCGCCCGAAACCCTTTCGCTGCTTGGGATCAACGCCGCGACCGGCGCGGACGTGCTGCGGGCGATTGGCTTCAAGGCGAAGATCGAGGACGCCGGCCTCGTGTTCCGGTTGAAGCGCCGCCGGGCGCATCACCCGCCCGGCAAGCATCGGCGCAAACCGCAGGCCCCCACGGTGAACGAGGATTCTCCCTTCGCCAAACTCAAGCAGTTGATGTCGTCGTGAGCGGCGAATCCCTGCGCCTGGATAAATGGCTGTGGTATGCGCGCTTCGCCAAGACGCGCGCGATGACGCAGAAACTCATCGAACGCGGTCAGGTCACCGTCAACGGCGCCCAAGTGTTGAAAACCAGCGCGCAGGTGGACGCGGGTGACATCGTTGCCGTGGTGCTGGGACCCGTAAGGCGCACTGTTATCGTGCGCGACACCGGCGAACGGCGCGGGTCCCCGACGGAAGCGCGGATGTTGTATGAGGAGCCGGCGCCGCCCGAACGTCTTTCGTGGGAGGACGCCGGCTTGCCGCTTCACACGTCAGGCCGCTGATCCGGCGCTGTACTTGTCCATCCCGGGGATGAGTTTGATGACGCCGTTGTCGCCGGTTCGCCAATTCACCGCGGTATCATCCAGGAACAGTGTCGACGGCTGACGGTTCACCGCGCTCATATGCGCATAGCTTGAGAACAGCGCCACCTGATCGATGCCCCATCCCCAGGCGTCCTTGTTTTTCCAATGTGTGATGTAAGCCGCGACGCGGCGCGCGAACTCCAAACCCCGCGGGGTCGGCGCAAGGCCGACGCAGGCGGCGGTCATTTTTAGGTTCGGCGAGAAATCCGCGGGCCGCGTGTTGACGGCCAGATCGTAACGCGCAATCGAGCCGAGGAGCGCGCGCGGATCACGCTGCAACCTTACGTCGGCATCCAGCACCCAGAGGGGGCGGTTCGCGCGTTTCAATTCGCCGTACGCACGGACATATCTGACGGCGTGATAGTAGAGCCGGGCGTAGTTCCCGGCTTGCCGCGCGGCGCCCGACGCTTCGGCCGTCAACGTGACGCGCACGGACTTGAGCCCACCGAGCGCGCGGATGATCTCGACCCAGGACTCCTGTGTTCCGTCGAGGATATGAGCATGCACATCCAGCGGGAAGGCGGCGCTTTCAACGTGCCGGATGAACGGCAGGGTGAAGCGGGCGAAATAGACGGGATCGCTGCCGATAAAAATACTTACATCCGATTGGAACGCGGGCGTGACGAGGTGTTCGACGGGCGCGAGGCCGCTTGTGATATCGGCATCGCTCATCGCGTCCAATTGGGCATGGAAGCGTTCACCGAAGGCGTGGAAGTCCGCCGGTGTACGTTTTGGTCCATGCCGCAGCCGCGCGAAGCATTCCTCGGCGCGGTTCCAATTGCCCTCGGCGATCGCCACGCACGCGAGGTCGGCCCAGGCGCTTGCACGGCGGCTCCCCGCGACGATCTCATTGTTCAGCGCGTCTTTGATCTCCGCGAGGGCGTCGCCGTCGGGCCACTGGTAGGTGTCCGGCCAGGAGGCGCCATGCGCCGGCAGGCCGCGTGCGGCGCGGCGGCCGGGCGCGCGATACGTCGAAAGCCGGACCAGCGTATAAGCGGCGCGGACCGGATCCAGCCGTATGCTCTCCAGATGTTTTTCCAGTTCGCGCACGGCGTCGTCCGTGGGCAGCATGTCCGCGTAGGCCGCAATAAAGTCGGTCGAGTCCGGATGTGCGCCAACCCCGCGTGCCATCGTCGCGCGGGCTTCGTCGGGACGGCCGGCGGCGCCTTTGACCTTTGCCAGCCGTTGATACACCGCGAGCGGCGCGCCCGGCGTGAGCGCCACGAGGCGTTCGAGAGTCTGTTCGCAGGCGCGGAAGTCCTGGTGTTGGTACTGGATCAGCGAAAGCTGGTTCAGGACGTCGTCGGCGGCGGACGGCGCCGCGGCGGTGAGGGCCGCTTCCACGCTCTCCCAGTCGCCGGCCGCGACCGCGGCTTTGTACGTTGGCGCGCCGGACATCAGGTTTTTCTGAACACGAGCGTATGGTTGTTGGCGGGCATCGCGATCCGCTCGGCGAGGGAGAACCCGCGCGCGCGCGCAAGCGGTTCGATGTCCTTGAGATCGCGGATGCCCCAGGCGGGGTTGCGCGCGCGCAAAGACCGGTCGAAAGCGACGTTGCTGTCGGCCTGGTAGTCGCCATCGATCACGTAGGGCCCGTAGGTGAGCAATGTCGCGCCCGCGGCCAGGGTGCGCCGCGCGCCGTCGAACAGGGCGACGGTCGCCTCCCACGGAGAGATGTGGATCATATTGATGCACAGCATGGCGTCAGCGCGGTCGACGGGCCACGGCGCGCGGGTCACATCAAGGACGACAGGCGCGCGCAGGTTCGCGAGTCCCGCGTCGGCGACATAGGCGGCTATGCTTGCGCGGGCGCCTTCATCGGGATCGCTCGGCTGCCAGTCGAGGTGCGGCAGTTCCTTCGCGAACGCCGCCGCGTGATAGCCCGAGCCCGACGCGATCTCGAGAACCAGGCCGCGCGGAAGCCGTCCGGGCGCGAAGGCGCGGCGCAGGACCTCGAGAAGGGGCGGGGTATTGCGGACACTTGCGGGGGGAATCTGTTTGATATCGTTCATGAAACACTCTTTGCGGTTGCCATGACTTGCGCCTCCGCGCGAAACGAAGTACCTGAAGCCTGTGACATCGCCCCAGTAACATATCAGGCCACGAGGGGATTTAATGGCGTACGTCGTCACGGAAAACTGCATCAAGTGCAAATACATGGATTGCGTCGAAGTGTGTCCGGTGGACTGCTTCTACGAAGGCGAGAACATGCTCGTCATTCATCCGGATGAATGCATTGACTGCGGCGTGTGCGAGCCAGAATGCCCGGCCGAAGCCATCGTCCCCGATTCGGACGAAGCGGCGACCGAATGGTCTGATATCAATAAAGAATATGCCGACAAGTGGCCGAACATCACGGCCAAGGGCGAAACCCCTTCCGACGCCGACGAATGGAAGGGAAAACCCGATAAGAAACAGCTGCTTAGCTCCAAGCCGGGATCTAACGCCTAACGCTGTTTCCCAGCCTTTGCATCCGTGCCCTGCGGGGGGCGCGGAGCTTTAGCGCTGTTTTTGACCCCCTTTTTGTGCTATATAATTGCCTAGTCCGTCGGGGAACCGGCGGACTATTTTTTCTCTCGCGTACCATCTCACGATCTAGCGGTAAGTTATTGATAAACCGCAATTTCTTGCGCTGACACGGGAGAACGCGTTCTGCTCCTACGCCTCAACGGCGAGGGGTGGCCCGGTCCGACAATGAGAATCTGTCCACAGGCAAGGACGGACGATGGGGGATCCGGGGTCAGCGCCAATAAAGAACAGGCCCCTGGTGTGGAGAGACCTAAAAATGCCCAAGACAGCAACCAAGAGTGCGAAAGAACCGAAGATCGTGGCGCCGTTCTCGGCGGGCGATTTTGTCGTTTATCCGGCCCATGGCGTCGGCAAGGTGACCAGCATCGAGTCCCAGCTGATTGCCGGCCAGAAGGTTGAGCTGTTCGTCATCAGCTTCGAACGCGACCGTATGACGCTGCGCGTCCCCGTCCGTAAAGTCGAAAACTCCGGCCTGCGCAAGCTCTCCACCCGCAAGGTGATGGAAGCGGCTTTGACGACTCTCAAGGGCCGCGCCCGCGTGAAGCGCGCTATGTGGAGCCGCCGCGCGCAGGAATACGAAGCCAAGATCAACTCCGGCGATCCCGTTTCGATCGCTGAAGTGGTCCGCGACCTGCATCGCGGCGCTTCACAGCCTGAACAGTCCTACAGCGAACGGCAGATCTATGAACAGGCCCTTGAGCGCCTGGCTCACGAAGTCGCCGCCGTTGAGAAGATCAAGCCGGAAGCGGCCACCGCGAAGCTCGAGAAGCTTCTGAACGCCGCCTAGGCTTTTTAGATTTCGAAGAAAACGGCCTCGCATCCGCGGGGCCGTTTTTGTTTTACGGGGCCGTTTTGTTTTAAAGTCCGCCCATGACGTCTCTTCTCTCCCGCCGCCGGTTCATGACGGCCGCCGCCTTGGCCGCCGCGCCGTTGCCTGCGTTGGCCGCGGCGCCGGTGCTGCGTCCGGAGGCTCTGCCCGAGGGCGGACGCGGGGTCATCGGCGCGGTCCATGACGGCGACACCATCCGCTTCAAGGGCGGCGTGGTGGATATCCGCCTTGTGGGGATCCAAGCGCCCAAGCTTCCGCAGGGCCGGCGCAATCTTGCCGCATGGCCCATGGCCGACGAAAGCCGGGCGGCGCTGCGGGCGATGCTGGAGGGCCATGAGATCACGTTGCGCCTGCCCACGACCGCCAAGGACCGCAACGGACGCATCCTTGCCCATCTGATCCGCGACGACGGTCTGTGGATCCAGGAGAACATGCTGAAAGAAGGCTGGGCGCGGGTTTACACCTTCCCCGACAACCGTCTCTTCGCGCGGGATCTCTACGCCGCCGAAGCCATGGCGCGCGCGGCCCGGCGCGGTCTGTGGTCCCATCCGGACTATGCGCTGCGCAAACCCGATCCTTTGGCGCTCAAAGCCGACATCGGCACCTATCAGATCATCGAGGGCGTTGTGTCCGAGACCGCGAAGGTGCGCGGACGCGTCTATCTCAATTTCGGCGAGGATTACCGCACCGACTTCACCGCTTCGATCGCGCCCGAGGTCATGCCCTTGTTCAATGCGGCGAAACTCGATCTTCTGAAATTGAAAGGGCGCGCTGTGCGCATTCGCGGTTATGTCCGCGACTTCAACGGCCCCGCCGTCGACCTGACGCATCCTGAGCAGATCGAGCAACTCTAGCGCCATGATCCTCACACCTGTCGATCCCGCGGCGCTGCCGCACATCGTGGACGTCTTCGACTCAGGGCTCGGCGGCGACGATTTCGCGCGCGCGGCGTTCCGGCGCATCGCGGCGACGGCTGTCTTGGCGCCTGGATTGAAGGCGGATCTTTACGCGGGCCAGTTCAAGGCGGTTGATCTCGCGAAACGCTTCGGCATTCCAACCCTCGACGAAGATCCCGCGGTCGCTTTCTCCTGGGATGGCCACGCCATCCGTACGCGTTCGGAGACCAGCGTCGTGTTTCATGAAGTCGCGCACTGGCAAATGGCGTCGCCTGAGCGGCGGGCCCTGCCGGATTTCGGCGTCGGCGCCGGGCCCGAAAGCGGGCGCGTCGAGGAAGCCAATGCGGCCGTGTGCGTCGACGCCGCCGCGCGCGAGGAAGAGGAGAATCTGTCCTCGCTGCTCGGCATTTTGTGGGAAGTCGAATACGACGAACCGGCGATCCTCGCCTTCGCCGAACAGAACTGGCTGGAGTTCTATGACCGGCCGTCGACGCCGGCGCATTTCGCGCGCTGCCTGCATGCGCTCAAGGCGCGAGGGCTCCTGACGGACGACGGGCGTCCGTCGCCACCTTAATACGGGCTTAAATACGAACGAACGGGATCTTCGGTTCGCGCATCCGGCCGAACAGGCCCCAGTGCGCGCCGACGCCCGCCTCGAGACTCTTTTCCTTCCACGGCTGATCGTAGGCTTCGCAGAAGTTGTAGTCGTATTTCTTCTGCGCCGCGCGCGCGACGAAGGCGCGCGTGAATTGCTCCTGAGCCTCGAGCGACGGCACCGCGCCCATGTGACGCGGGCCCGCCGACGGCCAGCCGGTCTCGGAGATCAAGAGAAGTTTTCCCGGAAAGATCGCCTTCAATTCGTCGTAACGGCGGTCGACATGATCGACGGCTTCGCCGATGGGAACGCCGTCCCAATAGGGAAAAAGATGCGCGCCGACGAAGTCGCAGACCGTCGCCAACTCGCGGTTCTTCTGCCAGTCATACCAGGCTTCCGCCGTGCCCACCTGAAGTCCCGGGTTGGCGATGAACGTGCGCACGCGCCGTACATAGTTGATGAGTTCGGCCACGCTCATGTCCTTGCGCTGCAGACATTCATTGCCGACATAGATGCGGTCGATGATCTTGCCGTAGGCCGCGTACAGCTTCGTGCCGCGCGCGATCTCGAGATCGTTGTGGTTCTTGTCGCGCCCCAGGTAGAGGCCGAGCGAGACCTTGAGCCCGGCCTGCTGGGCCATGGGCAGGACGCGGTCGAGTCCGCGGTCCACGGTGTAGGTGCGGATACGGCCGGTGTATTTGCGCACGAGGTCGATATCGAGGCGGATGCGCGTTTCGGCGACGCCGCGCGCGAGTTCGGCTTCCAGGTCCACGCCCGACGGCGTGTAGGACAGGCTCATGAACGGCTTGGCCGCCGCCGCATGCCCCGTGGCGGCGAGGGTCAGCCCGGCCGCGCCTGTCGTCAAGAACTCGCGTCTTCGCATGATGACCTCTTTCTTCTAGTCTAACGGTCCATGAAGAAAGACACCAAGGTCATTCGCGCCGGACATTCGAAGAAGCGCAATGGGGGCGTGGTCAACACGCCCGTGTATCATGCGTCCACGGTTGTCTTCGATACCGTCGCAGAGATGCGCGAGACCGTGCCGCGGGGATTGAACGGCGAGAAAGTGCTCGCCTACGGCCGCTTCGGGACGCCGACGCATTGGACCCTCGAGGAGGCCATCACCGAACTCGCGGGCGGCGCCGACACGATCCTTACGCCGTCGGGCGTCGCGGCCTGTGCGCTTGCCATCGTCGGCAGCGTGAAGGCGGGCGATCATGTGCTTGTGTCCGATTCCGCCTATGAGCCGACCCGTAAACTCTGCGATGGGCTGCTGAAGGATTTTGGCGTCGAGACGGGCTATTACGATCCTTGTGCCGGCGCGGGCATCGCCGCGCTCCTGCGTCCCAACACGGCGCTCGTCTTCTGCGAATCGCCGGGCTCGCACACGTTCGAGGTTCAAGATATTCCCGCGATCGCAAAGGCCGCCCATGCGCACGGCGCCAAGGTCGCCGTCGACAACACCTGGGCGAGCCCCGTGTTCTGCCGGCCGCTCGATCTCGGCGCGGACATCAGCATCGAAGCCGGCACGAAATATCTGTGCGGCCATTCGGACGCGGTCATCGGCGCAGTCACGGCGACGGCCCACGCGCTTCCCGGCCTGCGCCGCGCCGTGCTTGCGCTTGGCTATGCGGTCGGCCCCGATGATGTTTTCCTGACCACGCGCGGTCTACGCACTTTGGCCGTGCGTCTCGCGCGTCATCAGGAAAACGCGATGAAGCTCGCCCTGTGGCTTCAGACCCGGCCGGAGGTCAAACGCGTGCTCTATCCCGCGCTGCCCGGCGATCCCGGCCATGCGATCTGGAAGCGCGACTTCCAGGGCGCCTCGGGCCTGATGGGAGTTTTATTGCACCGCACATCACCGGCGGCGGTCGCGGCCATGATCGACGGGATGAAGCTCTTTGCCCTCGGGTTTTCCTGGGGCGGCTTTGAAAGCCTCATTGCGCCCTCGGCGCCCAAGACCATCCGGACGGCGGTCCCTTGGACCGAAAGCGAGCCGGGCTTGCGGTTACACGTCGGGCTCGAGGACCCGGACGATCTTATTGCCGACCTCGAACGGGGGTTTGCCCGGCTCGCAGCCGCGCTGCCGGCTTAAGCGCGGCTTTGGAGGGGCGCATGAGGCCAGAAAAGCCCCATTCCACTGACTCCATGTGATTTTTTGTGCGTGGCGATTGACCGCGCGCCGCCAGTGCTCTAGGTCAAACCCACAAACTGTAACCGCGTGCGAAAATGCCTGTGGTTACGGCGTTTTTTGTTAAGCCGGCCGCGTATGTCCGTTAGACTATCCGAAGTGCATAGGTCTTTTGACGGGCGCCGAACCCGTGCGGGAGTGATGACCTTATGAACTTGCAGGCCGACGATATACGCAGCGGCGCGCCCGACGGCGCGCCGGTCCCCAAATCTGACCTTGATGCGATTGTCGTGCGCTTCGCCGGTGACTCCGGTGACGGTGTGCAGCTTCTCGGCAGTCAGTTCGCCCAGGAGACCGCGCTGGTCGGGAATTCGCTCGCGACATTCCCCGACTTCCCTGCCGAGATCCGCGCCCCGACGGGCACGACCTACGGCGTGTCGGCGTTCCAGATCAACTTCGGTTCGCGCCCCGTGAAAACCGCGGGCGATCAGCCCGACGTGCTGGTGGCGCTCAATCCCGCCGCGCTGATGGTCAACTACAAAGGCCTGCGCAAAGGCGGCCTGGTGATCCTCGATTCCGGCGCCTTCAAGGACAAGGACATCAAGCGCGCCGGCTTCACCGTCGATCCGCGCACCGACGGCACGCTCAAGGAATTCCGCGTGATGGAGATCGACATCTCCGCGCAAGCGCTGGAAGTCGCGAAGCCGTTCGGCGTTTCGCAGAAGGAAGCGCTGCGCACCAAGAATCTTTGGGTGCTTGGCCTCGTCTCGTGGATGTACGACCGCGAGCTCAAGTCGACGATGGAATATATCGCGCGCAAGTTCGGCGCCGAGGATCCCATCGGTAAAGCCAATCTTGCCGCGCTCAACGCCGGTCATGCTTACGGCGAAACGCACGAACTGTCGGGCGATGTCGCACCGGTGTCGGTGCCGAGCGTCAAGGTTGAACCCGGCACCTATCGCCTCGTGTCCGGCGCCGAATCGCTGGCGTGGGGGCTTGCCGCGGGCGCGCAGCTCGCGGGTCTCGAACTGGTGCTTGCGTCCTATCCGATCACACCGTCGTCGCCGATCCTGCATATCCTTGCGCGCATGAAGCAGTACGGCGTCACGACCTTCCAGGCGGAAGACGAAATCGCCGCCTGCTGCGCCGCCATCGGCGCGTCTTATGGCGGCAAGCTGGGAGTCACCGCCTCCTCGGGTCCCGGCATCGCGCTCAAGACCGAAGCGATCGGCCTCGCGATCGGGACCGAGCTTCCGCTGGTGGTGGTCAACACCCAGCGCGGGGGACCTTCGACAGGTCTTCCGACCAAGACCGAGCAGTCGGATCTCTTCATCGCGGTGTTCGGCCGTAACGCCGATGCGCCGATGCCGGTGATCGCGTCGCGCTCGCCGGGCGATTGTTTCGACGTCGCCATCGAGGCCGTGCGCCTCGCCACCAAATACATGACGCCGGTCATGCTGCTCTCGGACGGCTATATCGCCAATGCGGCCGAGCCGTGGCTCATTCCGTCCATGGCCGACTACACGCCGTTCAAGGTCGCGTTCCGTAAAGATCCCGAAGGCTTCCATCCCTTTGTGCGCGACGAGAAGACGCTTGCGCGCGCCTGGGCCATCCCCGGCACGCCGGGGCTGATGCACCGTATCGGCGGGATCGAGCGCGACTACAACTCCGGCAACATCTCCTACGACGCGGCGAACCATCAGAAGATGACGGATACGCGCGCGGCGAAGATCAACAACATCGCCGACGATATCCCGGAGCAAAGCGTCGAGATCGGCGAAGCCAAGGGCAAGCTTGCCGTCGTCGGTTGGGGTTCGACCTTCGGGCCCATCAACCGCGCGGTCGCCAACATGCGCGCCAAGGGCCATGACGTTTCGCACATTCACATCCGCCACATTTGGCCGCTACCGCGCAACCTCGGCGCGCTCTTGAAGAGCTACGAGAAAGTTCTTATCGCCGAAATGAACAACGGTCAGATGCTGCAGCTCCTGCGCGGCCAATACCTCGTCGACGCCAAGGGCCTCTTGAAGGTCTCAGGCCAGCCTCTGAAGATTTCCGAGGTTGAAGACGCGATTCGTGCGCAGTTCGCCAGCGTTTAGGTGAGATCATGAACGTCCAAGTCCCAGCCGAAAAACTCACCGCCAAGGACTTCGCCTCCGACCAGGAAGTGCGTTGGTGTCCGGGTTGCGGCGACTACGCGATCCTGAAAGCCATGCACAAGTCGCTGGCCGACATGGGCGTGCGCCCCGAGAACACGGTGTTCATCTCGGGCATCGGCTGCTCGTCGCGCTTTCCATATTACATGGCGACCTACGGTTTCCACACGATCCACGGCCGCGCGCCGGCGATCGCAACGGGCCTGAAACTCTCGCGCCCCGAGCTCGATGTGTGGATGGTGACCGGTGACGGCGATGCGCTGTCGATCGGCGGCAATCACCTGTTCCACGCCCTGCGCCGCAACATCGATATCAACATCCTGCTGTTCAACAACGAGATCTATGGTCTGACCAAGGGTCAGTATTCGCCGACCTCGCGCGTGGGCCAGCGTTCGCCCTCGACGCCGATGGGCAGCGTCGACAGCCCGGCCGAAGCGTGCGTCTTCGCGCTCGGCTGCAACGCGCGTTTCGTCGCGCGCGGCATCGACGTGCAGGCCAAGGAACTCGGCGAGCTGTTCTCCCGCGCCCGCGCCCACAAGGGGGCGTCGTTCGTCGAGATCATCCAGAACTGTATCGTTTACAACGACGCGGCCTTCGCCGGGTTCACCGAGAAGGCGGTTGCCGCCGACATGCAGCTTCATGTGAAGCACGGCGAGAAGATGATCTTCGGCAAGGAGCGCAATAAGGGCCTCAAGCTCAATACGCAGACCTTCGCGCTCGACGTCGTCACCATCGGCGAGAACGGCGTCACCGAGGCCGATATCCTGGTGCACGACGAAAAGAACAAGGTGATCGCGGGTCTGCTCTCGGGACTTCGCCCGCCGCGGTTCCCGGAAGTGCTGGGCGTCATCTACTGCGACCCGGCGCCGTCCTATGAGACCGCCGTGGCCGCGCAGGATGCCGCCGCGCGCGCGAAAGGACCGGGCGATCTCGATAAGCTCATGCGCGCCGGCAATACCTGGCAGGTTACTTAAAAGACCCCCCGCGTCCGTTAAACCCGCGTTGAACGCCGCCGATCCCGGCGCGCGGCGGGTGCGAAGACTTTGACTTTCCGGCGAAAACCGTTGAAAAATAACGGGATGGATCGCGGGCTGAGACGGACCCCGCGCGGGGTGGCGTCGTGGACATCGTTTCCTTTCCTAAAGGCAAGGTCCTGTTTAAGCAGGGCGAAAGCAGCGACGCCGCTTATATCGTCGCCAGCGGCGCCGTCGGGCTCTATCGCGAAGCGCAGGGCCGCAAAATCCCTTTAGCGACCGTGCGCAAGGGCGAGCTGTTCGGCGAGATGGCCGTCATCGACGGTAGTCCGCGGATCGCGACGGCTTTCGCGCTCGAGGATTCCAAGCTTACCGTCATCTCCATCGACACCATGGTCGACAAGATGAAACGGGCCGATCCGTTCATTCGCACCATGATCCATATGCTGATGAACAACCTGCGCGCCGTGCACGATTCGCATACGCCGAAATCCCGCAGCCTGATCGACGCGGTGAATTCGCTGGCGCGCCAATGCGATATCGTCGGGCGTCTTCTGCAGGGCGATCTGCCGCCGGACTTTCGCGGCGAACTCGAGAAGAAGCTGAAAACCCTCGATCCCGTTATCAAGGAACTCCGCCGGCTGGCGATGACCCACCGTCACAACGACCGCCGTGACGACGCTGTCCCCAACGAAGCCGAGCTGCCGCAGTAAGGCGCGAAAACAAGCGGTTTTTCGTGCGCCCAAAAGGGGCGAAAAAAAGTCCGGATCCACCCTTGCGACCGGCAAATCCCACCTTAAATCCAACCCTGTAGGCGCCTTCGGGGCCTGCACGGCCAACGGGCGCGGCCTTTCGAGGCGCGTCGCGGCTTTAGGGGTTCAGGCGAGGACATCTCGTTTCGGCTCCACGAAGCCCGGCAGCTCGATAAACGCGCTCCCCGGATATTGCTCATTGGAGAATATTCCTATGCGTACCTTCGACCTTTCGCCGCTGTATCGCGCCACTGTCGGTTTCGACAACCTCAACCGTTTGTTCGACGCGACCCTCAACGACGCCCCCTCATATCCGCCGTACAACATCGCGAAGGCCGGCGACGACGCCTACCGCATTACGTTCGCGGTCGCCGGATTTGCCGACAAGGACCTCGACGTGCAAGTCGAGAACCACACTCTGACGGTCCGCGGCAAGACCTCGCAGGATGACGCGGCGACGACTTTCCTCCACCGCGGCATCGCCGGACGTTCCTTCGAACGCAAGTTCGAGCTGGCCGACCACATTCAAGTCACCGGCGCAACCATGGAAAACGGTCTTCTGCACATCGATCTCAAACGCGAGATCCCGGAAGCCCTGAAGCCGCGCAAAGTCGCGATTGCCGGCAACGTGAATGCCCCCAAGACCATCGCCCAGGCCGCCTAACCCCAGGCGCCGATGCGATAAAGAGATCTGGTTCACTCAAGCGCGCGCCGCATGTCGGCGCGCGTTTTTCTTTTTAGGAGGCTGACGCGCATTGGCACTTTTGGCGCGCCGCTAAAGATGCGTGACCGACACGCCTTTCCAGTGTTTGCCGAGGTACTCGGCCACCAGGCGCCGGTGGCAGTGATGCGGCGCCGGTTCGCTGCATAACAGGCAACCGCCCTCGAACATCTCGCGGTCCATTTTCTCGACCTTGCGCGCCGCCATCAGGTCCATGAACTTCTTTTCGTGGGTTCCCCAACGCCCCTTGGCCTTCTTGATCGCGTTCAGAATCTCCTCGGTCGGCGCGAGATCGGTCGCGTGGGTATAGGGGATACGGCAGATGGACTTGGCAAAGTAGGCGAGGTCGTCGCGTTTGGTGAAGCCGGCGAGCTGCGAAACGTTGTGCAGCCGGATATCGATCAAGTGCTTCACGCCCGCCTTCTTCAGGATGGTGAAGAATGTTTCCGCGGTTTTTTGGGTGAAGCCGATGGTGAAGAGTTTCATGCGGGTGACAGCGCTTTCGCCGGTGTGTCGCGGACGACCGTGGTGGCGAACGGCAGGAATATCTCGAACCGCGAGCCCTTGCCGAGCGCGCTTTGCACGCGGATCTCGCCGTCCTGCGCTTCGACCAGGCGCTTCACGATCGCGAGCCCGAGCCCAATGCTGCGTTCGCCGCCGGTGGGTTGCGGAGAGGCGCGTTCGAAGGGCTCGAAGATGCCGCCGAGTTCATCGGCCGGAATGCCCGGCCCCTGGTCGATCACGGACAGTCGCGCGCGGCCGTCAATGGCCCGCAGCTCAATGGTCACATTGCCTTCGTGCGGCGAGTATTTAACGGCGTTGCTCACCAGGTTGTCGAGGACCTGCGCGGCGCGCTTCGCATCCGCCCACACCGGCGGGATGCGCGAAAGATCAAGGCGCAATTCGATGTCCTTGGCCTGGGCGGTCATGCGGAAGAGATCGGCGCGCGATTCGACAAGCTGCAGGAGGTCGATGGAATCGGGCATCAATTCAACCTTGCCTTCGCGGATCGCGGCCACGTCGAGAAGATCTTCCGTCATGCTCAAGGTGACGTCGGCGCCGTCGCGGATCGTGCGCAGCAAGGTTTCACGCTTGCTCTGTTCCAGGGGAATTTCGATCAGGAGCTGCGCGGCGGCGCGGATGCCGGACAAGGGATTGCGGAGATCGTGAGCCACGACGCCCAGCATGCGGTTTTTCGCCTCGTGCGCCTCGCGCAGTGCACGGTTGGCCACGGACAGCTCCGCGGTCCGTTCTTGCACCTTGCTTTCCAAATTCTCGCGGAACCCGTCGGCAAGGCTGAGGGTGATGCCGACCACGAGCAATGTCAGCGCCATCACCGCGAGCGAAATGGAGATCGGGTGTTCGGTGAGAACGTGATAGCTCGCGATATTGGCGAGCAGGAGACAGATCAGGAAGGGCGCCGCAACCACGGTATAGGTGATCGCGGAGCGCATCTTCGCGCGCAGAGCGCCGGCAACCATGACAGCGATCAATGCCGTCAACGTCACGAGGCTCGCCACGGTAACGACGAAGAAATCGTAGGGCGCAAGGAGCACCACGGCCACCATCGCGAACACCATCGTCAGAGCGGCGATTCGGGCCGCGGCATGCAGACGCGGCTGCCGCGCGGGGATGTTGAGGAAGTAGGAGGTGAACATCAGGCCGAAACCGTGCATGAGCCCCGATCCGCCGAGATACACAAGGCGCGTGAAGTCGCCGTTTTGCAAAGCCTCCGGCCATAGCAGGCGGTCGAAATTCACATAGGGCTGAGCGGTTATGAAAATGCTGAACACGACCGCGAAGCCGTAGCCGTAGACCGGTTCGCGCAGGTGGGCCCACAGCAGCAGGCAGAAGAAGCTTGCCAGCGCCATGGCGCCGAACAACGGCCAAAGCACACGTTCAATGGCTATTTCGGCGCGGATTTCCTCGCCTGCCGGGACCAGGAATTGGGTGAGTGTCGAGATGTAGTGCGTCGTCATGCGGGCGTAGAGCGTGAAGTGGTCGACACCGAGGTCGCCGACGGCAACCGAGAACTGGCGGTAGGTGTTGCTGCCCGGCATGTCGAGTCCGCCGGTGTAGGTCCGTAGGACGTTGCCGGCCTCGTCGACAATAAAGAACGAAGCGGTATCGGGATGGATGGCGCTGAACTGCGCGCGCCGCGTGGCCCGCTCCGGGTCCTGGGATAAATCCACCTTCACGCGCGTCCAGGCGGCGCCGCGCGAGGTGCCGAAGGCCGGCCGGTCGGTGCCCGCGGGTTTGAAGCTGTTTCGAAGCACGCCCATGACATCGGCAAGGCTCGCCTGGCCGCTGGGGTCTTCAAGAATCTCGAGGTCGCCGGTGATCGAAACCGTCGCCGCGCTCGTCGGGCGTACGACCGTCCTCTCGGCATGCGCCGTCCGTGCCGCAACGCACGCGCACACGATCATAAAAACAAAGGCCAATGCCCTCGAAACACTAGAATTCGTTGCGCGCAACATGCCCCCGCGCCTGTGTGTCCATTCCATCAACCGCGGCGTTTTCCGCCCCGCTCCGACACTCCTATAGCATTCCCTAGGGTAGAATTATTATCCCAATTAGTAACGGAGGAAGAGTGGCGCGCGGACCTCATCTGCTTGTATTTTATCGCGTCCTTGTCCTCGTCCTTGCCGATTCGCCGTGAAAACCAATCCGTTAGCCGAAAGAGCCGCCACGCGACCGTGGGTGCCCGCCGTTCTGCTCGGCGCGCTCTCGCTGGCTTATTACGCCTTGTATTTCGACGCCGGGTTCAATTTTTCCGATGAGGGCAACTACGTCCAGTTCGTTTACGAGCTTTCGCGCGGCACGAGCCTCAACGATCTCCCCGTCAGCTACGGCCTCCTGTGGTTCAAGGTGGGCGAGGGGCTTTTCCGCCTGTTCGGCCCGGACCTCCTGCTCGCGCGGGCGCTGTTTTTCGGCTGCGCGCTGGTGACGGTGCTGCTCGTCTACGCCGCCGTAGTCATCGTCACGGGCCGGCCCTGGTTCGCGGCGCTCGTCGCCGCCGTGCCCGCCGCCGCGCCGGCCTTTCCGCCGACGGCATTCTACGGGCTCTGCATTCTCATCAATGCCGTGCCGCAGTTGATGCTGGCGCTGCGTCTTGAAAGCGCGCGGTCGCGTCACGCGATACTGGCCGGTGCGGCGCTGGCCGTCTCCTTCCAGATCCGCCCCGACTTCGGCTATATCTTCGCTGCACCGCTGGCGCTGCTTCTGATCGCCGCGACTCTGCGCGGTGACCGCCGGCTTCATCTCATCGGCGCGGCGCTCGCGGCTTTTGTCCTCGCCCATGTGCCGGGCCTCTTGCTCGCGGTTGACGACGGCTATCTCGGCGCGCTGATCGGCCAATATCTGTCCTACCCCGCGATGCTCGCCGGTTATGCCGTCCGCGGCGTTGCGGCGTTGATCGACACCGGTGCGCCGGCCGCGCCGGCCGCTGGAACCCTTCTCGCGCGTCCGCGCTTGTTCGGCGCGGCGAGCGGCGCCGAGCTGCGCCTGGCGCTGCTGGTCTATCTGCCCATCGTCATCATCATTGCATTCGCGGTCTACGACCTGTTGCGCTTGCGCGGCGCGGCGGACCGCGTGAAAGACACGGCCGCCTTAGTAGTGATCCTTGCCGCCGGTGCGGCGGCGGTGCCGCACTACTTCTTCTATCGCCCCGATCTTTCGCATATCGCCAATTTCATGCCGGGGTTCGCGGTGCTTGCCGGTGTGTTCGCCTGGCAGGCGTCGCAGAAGCGCGGCGTCATGCTTGTCTTCCCGGCGTTGATCGCGTTTACACTCGCCCTATATACGGGCGAAGCGCTGACACACGAAGGCACGGGTTCCATCGCCGGCAGCTTCGCGCGCACCGCGCGGTTTGACGGCGCCAACGGCGTGCACGTCCGCGTCCATCCGGACGAGAAGATCCTGCTCGACGATCTCAAAGCCGTCATCGAGGCCAACTCGCAACCGGGCGATGCCATCGTCTGTGTTCCCTACTGTCCGGGCATCGCCTTCATGACCGGGCGGCGCCTTCTGTTCCGCGAGCAGTATGTCGACGATGCGCTTCCCTTGCGGGACCCGACATGGCTGCCGGGCGCCATTGCATTGACAAAGGAAAAGCGCCCGCCCGTGGTGATCGTGATGGACTGGGCCATCAACGGCACCGACATTTCGCGCTTCTCACGTTGGGCGGCGCCTTATATGGAAACGCTGGAAAGCCTGAAGCGTGAAAAGCTCGATCGCCCCGGTCTTTCGATCTATCTGCTGTAGCGCCTGGAGAAAGAACGTATGTCCCTGACGGTCGAAAGCCTCGCGATTCCCGAGGTCAAAATCATCCGCCCCAGGAAACATGGGGATGCGCGCGGCTTCTTTTCCGAGACCTACGCGAAAAAGGCTTTCGCCGAAGCGGGGATCGATCTGGACTTCGTGCAGGACAATCACGCCTTTTCGGCCACCAAAGGCACGGTCCGGGGCCTGCACTTCCAGTCAGCTCCGTTTGCCCAGGACAAGCTGGTGCGCGTGGTCCGGGGATCGATTCTCGATGTCGCGGTGGACCTGCGCCGGGCGTCGCCGACCTACGGACAACATGTTTCCGCCGTTATTTCCGCCGATGAATGGAACCAGATCCTGGTGCCGGTGGGATTCGCCCACGGCCTTCTGACCCTCGAGCCCGATACCGAGGTCCTCTATAAGGTGACCAACTATTACGCGCCCCAGCACGATTTGGGCCTGTTGTGGAATGACCCGGCCCTTGGTATCGCATGGCCGGTCAGCGAGGCCGATGCGGTGCTGTCCGCCAAGGACAAGGCGCAGCCGCGCCTCGCCGATCTGCCGGCCTATTTCTAGACTGCGATAGGAAAGACGGAATGAAGGTACTCGTTACGGGCGGCGCCGGCTTCATCGGTTCGGCGGTGGTCCGTCTCCTGGTGGGGGAAGAGAAGGTCGACGTGGTGAACGTCGATGCGCTCACCTACGCCGGCAATCTCGATTCCGTCGCCGCCGTCTCGGACCGTCCGGGCTATAAATTCGTTCATGCGAACATCTGCGACGCGCAGGCGATGGCCGATATCTTCGCCGCCGCGCAGCCGGACGCCGTGATGCACCTGGCCGCCGAGAGTCACGTCGACCGTTCCATCGACGGTCCCGCGGCCTTCATCGCCACCAATGTCGTCGGCACCTACACCATGCTGGAAGCCGCGCGCGCCTATTGGCAGGCGCTGCCGGGCGCGCGCAAAGACGCGTTCCGCTTCCATCACATCTCCACCGATGAAGTCTACGGCTCCCTCGGTGACGAAGGCCTGTTCACGGAAACGACATCCTATGCGCCGAATTCGCCCTATTCCGCGTCGAAAGCGGGATCGGATCATCTCGTGCGCGCCTGGCATCACACGTATGGAATGCCGGTCGTAACGACCAACTGCTCGAACAACTACGGGCCCTATCATTTCCCGGAAAAACTCATTCCGCTCACGATCCTCAACTGCCTCGACGGTAAGCCGTTGCCGGTTTACGGCACCGGCGCGAACGTCCGCGACTGGCTGTTCGTGGAAGATCACGCGCGTGCGCTGTGGACGGTGGTCAAGACCGGCCGCTTGGGCGAGGTTTACAACGTCGGCGGCGAAGCCGAGCGCAAGAACATCGATGTCGTCGGTGCGATTTGCGACCTCGTGGACGAACTCGCGCCGGGCGCCAAACCGTCGCGCGAGCTGATTACCTTCGTCACCGACCGCCCCGGCCATGACGCGCGTTATGCCATGGACATCAGCAAGATCGGCCGGGAACTGAACTGGCGTCCGCGCGAAAGCTTCGAGACCGGTTTGCGCAAGACGGTGGAATGGTATCTCGCCAATCGTCCGTGGTGGACCAAGATTCGTTCCGGCGCCTACGGCGGCCAGCGCCTCGGCCTTTCGACGAGAAAAACCGCGTGAGCTGCGACGTTCTGGTCACGGGCGCCGGTGGACAGGTGGCGTGGGAACTCGAGCGCCGCGCCGGGGCCGCGAAGCTTTCCCTTAAAGCTCTCGGCATCGACACGCTCGATATCACGGACACCAAGGACGTGCATGCGGCCGTGACGGCGGCAGCGCCGAAGGTCGTCATCAATGGCGCGGCTTATACGGCGGTCGATAAGGCTGAAAGCGAGAAGGATCTCGCGTTTGCCGTCAACCGCGACGGCCCGGGGCATCTCGCCGCCGCCTGCGCGGCGCGCGACATACCGCTGGTGCATATTTCCACCGACTATGTTTTTGACGGCGCGAGCACGGCTGCATACCTGGAAGACGACGGGACCGGACCGCTCGGCGTGTACGGCGAAAGCAAGCTTGCCGGCGAGGCGGCGGTGCGCGCGTTCCTGGACCGCCACGTCATCATCCGCACCGCGTGGGTTTACGGCGTGCATGGGCACAACTTCGTTAAAACGATGCTGCGGCTTGGCGCCGAGCGCGATGTTTTGCGCGTGGTCGCGGACCAGCGGGGCGCGCCCACGTTTGCGGGCGATCTCGCCGAAGCGCTTTTGACAATTTCGCGCCGGTTGATCGGCGAGGTATTGCCGGAAGAGGCTTACGGCACTTTCCATTATACCGGCGGCGGCGCGGTGAGCTGGCACGGTTTCGCGGAGAAGATTTTTGATATTGCGGCGTCGCGGCTCGGGCGCCGGCCCAAGGTGGACGCCATCCCCGCCGCCGAATATCCGACGCCGGCCAAACGTCCCGCCAATTCTGTGCTCGATTGTGGCAAGATCGCCGCCATCCACGGCATTATGCAGCGGCCCTGGGAAGAGGCCTTGCAGGAAATGCTGGCCGAAACGCTCGCGGCTCACTCTTAGGAAGACACGATGAAGGGTATCATCCTCGCCGGAGGCTCCGGAACACGGCTGCACCCGATCACCTATTCGGTGTCCAAGCAGTTGCTGCCGGTCTACGACAAGCCGATGATCTATTATCCCTTAAGCACCTTGATGCTTGCCGGGATAAGGGACGTTCTCATCATCACCACGCCGCATGACGCGGCGGGGTTCGAGCATCTTCTCGGTGACGGCGCGCGCTGGGGCATGAACCTCACCTATGCGCAGCAGCCGAGCCCCGATGGCCTCGCACAGGCTTTCATCATCGGGAAATCCTTTGTCGGAAATTCAAGCTGTGCGCTCGTCCTGGGCGACAACATCTTTTACGGCCACGGCCTGACCGAGAAGCTGAAGGTGGCCGCCGCGCGCGGCAAAGGCGCGACGGTGTTCGGTTATCACGTCCGCGACCCCGAGCGGTACGGCATCGTCGCCTTCGATGCCGAGGGGCGCGCGAACTCCATCGAAGAAAAGCCCAAAGCGCCCAAGTCCACCTGGGCGGTGACCGGTCTCTATTTCTATGACAACGACGTTGTGGACATCGCGGCGAACCTGAAGCCGAGCCCGCGCGGCGAGCTTGAGATCACGGACGTGAACCGGGTCTACCTTGAGCGCGGCGGCCTCAATGTCGAACGCCTCGGGCGCGGCTTCGCCTGGTTCGATACCGGCACGTACGACAGCCTGGT
>JADZAK010000102.1 GCA_020852595.1 Rhodospirillaceae bacterium | reverse complement strand
GGCCGCCGGGCGGCCACCGAGCCGATGCACCCGCGCAGTTCGCCGTTCTCCTCAAGGGTCACGAAACTGGCGCGCGGCACGCGCAGCGCCGCGGGGAAGTCGGCGGCGGCAATGATGGGTGCGGCGTTGTGTTCGAGCCCGTAGCGCAGCGCGTTTGCCGCGACCCGGCACAATGTCTCGCCGTGAAGGGCCGCGAGGTCCCTGTCGTTCATGTGGATGCCTCGTAGATCGCCCAGGCGCCGTAGCCGACCACGCGGTCCCGCGGCCCTGCGGTGTCGCCGGAATTGCGCAGGTCGACGCGCTCGATGCGCGCGCCATTCTTTTTTGCCAAGGCGAGAAGCCCCGCGATCGGCAGGAAGCCGCAAGCGCGGTCTCCCGACAACTCGTCACCGGCGAAGTGTTCGATGCTGGTGGCTGTCGCGCTGTCCCGGCGCTTGGCGTCGTCGTAACTGTGGAAGTGGCTGAGATCGGAGCTGATGACGATCACGGTTTCGGGGTCAGCCCAGAACCGTGCCAGCACCTCGGCGACGGCGCGCGGGTTCGTGTCGCCCACCGCCAGCGGCATCAAGGCGGCGTCGGGCGCGACGCGCTGCAGGAACGGGAGCTGGACCTCGAGAGCGTGTTCCATCGCATGGGCGTCGTCGTTGAACACGATTTGCGGCAGGTCTTTCAGACTCTCGAGCGCCGCGCGGTCGATCGCCACGTCGCCCAGGGGCGTTGCGAACCGGGCTGATTTCGGCGCCGCGAGGCCGCGCACGTAAACGCGGTGGGTCGGTCCCAGCAGCACCACCCGGCGAATGCCGGCGGCGCGGTCTTTCAGAAGCGCGTAAGCTTTGCCGGCGACGGCGCCCGAATAGATATAGCCCGCATGCGGAACGATGAGGGCCTTGGGGAAGCCATGGACGTGCGGCCCCGCCCCGGCGAGGAAGCCCGCGATCGCCGCGCGCAACTCATCCGGGTCGGCCGGATAGAAGGTTCCGGCGAGGGCGGCCGGCCGCGTCGTCGCTGTGCCGTGAGCCATCACGAATTTCCTTTAAGGTGCGGCGCGCCTCCTCGCGGACCGGCGGCTCGGCTACAATATATGATGAATGGACAGGACCTCCGCAATCGCTCCAAACGCCCCCGTCGAAAAAGGAGTCGCCGAAAAGATACAGGGGCCGGCCGTCGGCTATTGGACCAAACTCGCCGATGGCCGGTTGCGGTGCGACGTCTGCCCGCGCGAATGCAAACTTCACGACGGGCAGCGGGGCTTGTGTTTCGTGCGCGGCCGCGCCGGCGACACGATGGTGCTGTCGACCTATGGCCGCTCGTCGGGCTTTTGCATCGATCCGGTCGAGAAAAAGCCGCTCAATCATTTTCTTCCGGGGACGCCGATCCTGAGTTTTGGAACGGCGGGCTGCAACCTCACATGCAAGTTTTGCCAGAACCATGACATCTCGAAGTCGCGCGAGATGGACACGCTTATGGATCGCGCGCCGCCCGAACGCATTGCCGAAGCGGCGAAAACCGCGGGCTGCCGGTCGGTCGCGTTTACCTACAACGATCCCGTGATCTTCATGGAATACGCGCTCGATACGGCGAAAGCCTGCCGCGCCCTCGGTTTGAAGTCGGTCGCGGTCACCGCCGGCTACATGAAGCCGGAGGCGCGCCGCGGGTTCTACGCGCACATGGACGCGGCGAACATCGACCTCAAGGGGTTCACCGAGGATTTCTACGAGCGCCTCTGCAGCGGCCGGCTTGCGCCGGTGCTCGAGACGATCAAATACGCGCATCGTGAAACGCCGTGTTGGATAGAGCTGACGACGCTTCTCATCCCCGGCGAGACCGACAGTCCCGAGGAATTGAAACGTCTCGCCGATTGGGTGGCTGCCGAACTCGACGAAACGGTGCCCTTGCACTTCTCGGCGTTTCATCCCGATTACCGTATGCGCGATAAAACGCGCACGCCGGCCGAAACCTTGCATCGGGCGCGGGAGATCGCGCGCGGCGCCGGCTTGCGTTATGTCTACACCGGCAACGTCCACGACGAAGCGGGCGGCAGCACCCTGTGCCACGCCTGCGGCGCGGTCGTCATCGGCCGCGACTGGTATGAGATCACGCGGTGGAATCTGGACAATACCGGCGCCTGCGACAGCTGCGGCGCCGCGTGCGCGGGCGTGTTCGACGGGCCGCCGGGCGATTGGGGGCGTAAGCGGCAGCCGGTCGGCGTGGCGGAGATCAGCCCGTAGCGGGTTGTGTGGCGGCGGCTGCCGCTGCCGCTGCCGCGTCGGCCTGCTGATGCGGCGCGGGTCCCATCTTCGCGACCTTGGCGAGGTCGAATGCCTTGGTGAGCTTGCGAATGGTCGACAGCGCGTGGTCGGTCGGGTTCTCGTACTTCTCGGTCAGTTCCTCGACCTCGCGCGCCATCTGCGTACAGATCTGCGCCAGTTCGGGCTCGCCCAGGACCCGCGCGGTGCGCGCGGCGTCTTCCAGCACGCTCACCAGGATCAGCAAACGTTCTTCGAGTTCCTTGTTGATCTGCTTTTCTTCATAGGCCTTCAGGATCAGGCCGCAGACCCAGCCCAACTTCAGGCCGTGGCTGTCCAGGCGCGCGGCCATCACGTCGTTCATGTTGCTTTCGACCTCGCGCGCGAGTTCGGTCTGCGACATGCGGCGGCCTTCGAGCTTGGCCTTGAAGGTGTTCACGACGTTGAGCTGGCGGATTTTGGACGGGCGGTCGCCGCCCGGCTTGCGGCGCTCGGGGCCGACGTAGTCGGTGGTGGCGATGAAGGGCAGGCGGTTCATGGTGATGTGCGCGATGCGCTCGAGCAGCTTGCCCGGCGACACCGGCTTGATCATCACGTCGTCGGCGCCGGCCATGATCGCTTTTTTGACCGCGTCGTCGCTCTCGGCGCGCACCATCAGCGTCACCATGATGAACGGATTACGGCCGATCTTGAAATGGCGGATGTTGCGGATGGTGTCGAACAGCGAGGCGTCGATGTCGTCGGCGGCGATCAGAAGATCCGGCGGCGATTCCTTGATGGCGTTCAACAGGTCGTCCATGCGCGCGAACGTACGCGTCTTGCGGAAACCTTCGCCGCGCATCATCGCGCGCATGCTTTCGCGCACCTGCTCGTTCGGTTCGCCAAGATAAACATCGACGTCCGAGAGCTTGTCTTTATCGAACTTTTTCATCGCGAGGTGAGGTCTCAACTAGGAAGCAGATTGCCACGGAAAGATAAGCAACCTTTCCGCGAGGCGCTACCCTAGCATCCACGGCCTCCAAGGTGAAATACCAATTCGGCCCGAAACCGTTTGGCCGGGCCGAATTGGCGATTAAGGGCTTTGGACTCCTACAAATGCTGGGTCGGCGGCACTTTCTCGCGCCAGCGCGGGTCCTCGGCGTCGAGGATCTTCTCGAGGGTTGCGATCCGGCCTTCCATCTTCTCAAGAAGCCCGACCATGCGCTCCATCATCTGCTGCTCCTCGCCCGACACACCCTTATCGGTGCGATTGAGCCTGCGGTAGTGGAACACGATCCACACAATCGCGACCACCATCAAGAACGGAGCAAGCGGAACGAGCTCACTGAAGTCCATCACCCACGTATCCCTTCTTCAGGCGCGTTAGACGCGCCCCAGTCCCCTAAGCTCGCGGTCCATCTGGAATTCCCGCGAGGTCACCACGTTCTCCAGCGTACGTAGCCGGTTCTCGACGCGGTCGAAGCGCGACTTCACGTCCGTGAATCGCCAGGCGCTCCCCGGCCGGCGGTAGTCAGCCTCACGGCGCGTGTCGTCGATGCTCGCGCGCATTTCCACATAATTGCCGCCGGCGGGTTTGTTTTCGATCATCCAGGCCGCAACGAGATAGACAATGATCGGCCAGCCGCCGGCGATGATCGTGCCGGCCACGCACAGCACGCGGACAATCGTCACATCCCAATCGAAGTAGTCGGCGATACCGGCACAAACGCCGAAAATCTTGCCGTTCTGCTTATCGAGATAAAACTTCCGTCTTTGGCGGCTCATGTTTTATCTCCCGCCTGAGTCCCCAGGCCCATTCCCGCCTTCAGCCTGGCGAGATCGTCGTCGATCTTGCTTGAGGCTTCAAGAGAGGCGATTTCGTTGGCTAACGTCGCGCTCCCGCCACCCAGATCGAACGCCTCGACGCGGCCTTCCATTTCGTCCAGCTTGCGCTCGACCTGATCGAAGCGCGCGACCGCATTGTCCACGCGGCCGTTGTAGAGGTGCTCGCGCACCGCGAAGCGCGCGTTGGCCGTCTGGGCGCGGGCGAGCAGGCCCGCCTGCTTGGCCTTGGCTTCGGCAAGTTTGGTCTGTAGGCGGCCGATATCGGCGTCGAGTTCCGTCATGCGCTCCTTGAGCGCGTCGTCGTCGCGCTCCAAAAGCGCGACCAGGTCGGCGATTTTGGAACGCTCCACCAGCGCGGCGCGCGCCAGGTCCTCGCGTTCCTTGGTCACCGCGAGTTCGGCGCGTTTGGTCCATTCATCGGCGGCGTCGGCCAGCCGGCCGACGCGGCGGCGAATCTCCTTGCGGTCCGCGATCAGACGCGCCGCATCCGAGCGCACGTCGACCAGCGTGTCTTCCATTTCCTGAATGATCAGGCGGATCATCTTCGCCGGATCTTCCGCCCGGTCGAGCAGGGCGGTGATGTTGGCGTTCACGATGTCCGTTAGCCGAGAAAAGATCCCCATTGGGTCCTCCGAAGTGACTATGGCCCAACTTTTGCAACTCTCGTGCCAAGCTTAACCTTAGCTGTATCTTATTGGATTTATTGCTGTTTTTTGCGATCTCGATCAGGCTGTATTGCGAAAAAAAGCAATAAGTGAGAAAAATACACAACAATTTAGCGGAAACCGCGAACTGTGAACCTCCCGGCTCCTCTCGGCGAATCCTCGGCCTTTCTGGGCCATTTGGACCACCTTTCACGGGTGGCGCCGCTCGATCGCCCCATCCTTATCATCGGCGAGCGCGGAACCGGGAAGGAGCTTTCGGCCGCGCGCGTGCACTTCCTGTCGCGCCGTTGGTCGGGACCCCTGGTGAAGCTCAACTGCGCGGCGCTGCCCGAGACGCTGCTCGAAGCCGAACTCTTCGGCGTGGAGCCCGGCGCGTTCACAGGCGCCGCCAAGCGCCGCTTGGGCCGCTTTGAGCTCGCCGACGGCGGCACGCTGTTCCTCGACGAGATCGGCAACGCGCCGCTGGCGGTGCAGGAGAAAGTGCTGCGCGTCATCGAATACGGCGAGTTCGAACGTCTCGGCGGCAGCGAAACCGTTTCCGTGTCCGTGCGCGTGGTCGCGGCGACCAACCGCGACCTTCCGGCCGAAGCGCGCGCCGGGCGTTTCCGCGAAGACTTGCTCGACCGGCTGGCGTTCGACGTGCTCACGCTGCCGCCGCTGCGCGCGCGTTCAGGTGACATTGAATTGCTCGCCGAACATTTCGGGCGTGCGATGGCGGCCGATCTTGGCTGGGAGGTCTTTCAGGGTTTCAGCGCCGGCTCGCGCGTCGCGCTCGGGGGCTATGCGTGGCCCGGCAATGTGCGCGAGCTGAAGAACGTGGTCGAACGCGCCGTCGCCTCGTGGCTCGACCGCGACAAGCCCATCGACCGCATTGTGTTCGATCCCTTTGCCTCGCCGTTCCGGCCGCAGACGCCGCAGTCTGTGGCCAGCGCGGCCGCTCCAGCGCCGGCGCCGGTCGAAGCCGCTACGCCCATCGTTCTGCCCGGCGATTTCCGCGCCGCCGTCGCATCCTATGAAAGCGACCTTCTGACGCGCGCGCTGCGCGAGGCGCGTCACAATCAACGCGCCGCCGCGAAGCGCTTGGGTCTCGGTTATCACCAGCTCCGCAATCTCTTGCGCAAACACGGACTGATGCCCGCGCGCGACAAGGATTAAGGAGTCAAAGACGAGGCGTAGGCCGCGATATTCACCATGTCGCCGATGGTGAGCGGCGCGACGGCGTCCTTCATCAGAGGGCTCCAGGCGCCCGCGCGTGAACCGTGCTTCAGGTCGTAAAGGCTGCGCACGATATAGCTCGGTGAACGGCCCGCCAGCGCCGGGATCGGGCCGAGGCCCTTCAAGTCCGCGCCGTGACAAGCCGTGCAGGCGGCGCTCTTGCCGCCGCCGGTCTTCACATAGGCCTCGCCCTTTTTGATGCTGCCCGGCGGAACGTAGGCGACGAAACCTGCGCGGGGATCGCGCAGCTCGGTGCGCGCGCGGTCTTCCGGCACTTCGATGATGCGCGTGCCGATGGGCTCCTTTTCATCGCCGTCGGTGACCAGCATCGAACCGGCGACACGCGTCTTCGGCACGGTGGCGCTTTCCACCACGCGGATCCACGGACCGCGCTTCAACGCGGCGAAGTATTCGGCG